>JAHFEK010000035.1 GCA_023248495.1 Nitrospinales bacterium | reverse complement strand
AACTCGCTGGGCAAGGACAGCATGGTGGTGTGGGACATGGCGCTGCGGGTGAACCCGAACGCCAAGGGATTCATCGTCACCACGCCGTTCAAGCCGCAGCAGACCAAGGACTACATGGCCGCCCTGATGAAAAAACATCCGGACAACCTGAAGCTGTTCCAATCGGAACGCGCCACGGAAGAACTGTATAAAACGGATCCTGATCAGTGCTGCGACGTATACAAGGTGGAACCGGTGCGCCGCGCCGTGGAAGAGATGAAGGTCAAGTGCTGGATCACCGGCCTGCGCTGCACCGAGGGGCGCACCCGCACCGACTATCTGGAAGTGGAAGAGCGCGACAAAGGGCTGATAAAGCTGAACCCGATCCTCCTGTTTAAGGAACGGGAAATTTGGCAGTACCTGGCGGTCTACGGCGTACCGGCGAACGAGCTGTACAAGCACGGATTCCGCTCGCTCGGCTGCGCGCCCTGCACCGGCATCACCGCCGACGACAACGAGCGGGCCGGCCGCTGGATCGGCACCTCGAAGTGCGGCGGCGAGTGCGGCATTCACACCCGCCCCCTGAAAGGGGCCGTGGGCGCCGAAGCATAACTGAACGCCAACATGGTTCCCCCGCATCGCGGCGGGGGAACCGCTTTTCTTGGATATTGTATTGGCAGGTGCGACATTCCTGCCGCACAGGCGGCGGCTGGATTGCCGCCGCGGGAATTGAACGCACCGCCACATTAATTTACGGGGACATGGATAACCAATGGAAGCCGTTCTTGGATTCTTGATCGCTTTTGCCATCGCCATAACCGGTGTGGGAGCGGGCACCATCACCGCGCCGGTGCTAATGCTTTTCCTCGGCGTCGAACCCGCCATCGCCGTTGGAACGGCGCTCGTCTTCTCGGTTATCGTGAAAATCCCCGCCGGCATTTCGTACTACGCCAAGAAAAAGGTTCACATCCCCACCGTTCTGTTGATGGCGGCGGGAGGCGTGCCGGGGGTCATCGTGGGCACATTCATGCTGGGCCACCTGGCGCAGAACAAGGAGCTGAAGACAATCATCCTCATCATCGTCGGCGTGATCGTCCTGCTGTCCGCCATCATGAATATCACGTTGATGTTGAGGCGGGTCGACCTTTCCAGCCATCACGAAAAGCTGAAACCGCTTATCCCGCTCTTCACTTTTTTTATCGGGCTGGAAGTCGGCTTCAGCTCCGCCGGGGCCGGGGCGCTGGGCACCCTCCTGCTGCTCTATACCACCAACCTTTTCGCCTGCACCGTTATCGGCACGGACATCATTTTCGGGCTGGTTCTATCGGCGGTGGGCGGCGGAATCCACTTGGGCATGGGAAGCGTCGATCACATGCTGACGCTGAAACTGGCGGCGGGGGGAATCTTCGGATCGTTGGCGGGCGTTCACTTCGCCTCGATGATTCCGACAAGGCCCCTGCGCTTTGCGCTGCTGGGGTGGCTCATCTTCATCGGCTCGCAACTCCTTTACCGCGGCATCAGCGGGTAGCGGAGGGGAAGCGGGCGGCAAGTTCCGCGCGCGCAGCGGCGGCTTTTTCGGTATCGGCAAGCCCGGTGTAACAACGCTCCAACATTATCAGCGCGCTGCGGTAGCGGGCCGCATTGGTCAGCTTCGCCCCATCCAGTGAAAGCTGGCGCGCGCGCTCGAAATGCGGCGCGGCGGCGGCCCATTCCTTCGACCCTGTGTAAAACATCCCCATTTCGAAATGCGTCTTTGCATTATCCGGGTCGAACGCCAGCGCCTTTTCATACGCGCGCAGCGCTTCCTCCCGCCGCCCGGCGGACCGGTACAGGGTGGCGATATCGCTCCATGCCTCGGGATTTTGGCCGTTGAAAACCAACCATTTTTTCGATACCCGTATCGCATCGTCAAAACGGCCCGATCCCGCATAGGCGGCGGCGCGCGATTGGACAAATTGCATCAACACCGGCTTCAGCGCAATCAGAAGCAATGGCACCAGTAATAGCGTAACAGCCAGCCGCGCCGCGAAACCCGGACCTTCGGCATGGCCGTGGGTGTGGCCGTGTTCCGTGCCGCTCATGCGATCAGCATAAAAGCAAGGCCCGCCACAATGAGCAGGTTGCCGGCCAAAAGTTTCATGTACGCTTCTACCCGCCCGGCGTTTGCCTGTTCGCGGCGAAGCAGACCGGCGGAAAGACCCGCGGCGATGAGCGGCACACATTGCCCCGCCGCGTAGCTGGCGAAAAGAAATGCCGACTGAAATACCGCGCCGTTGAGGAACGAAAGGCCGGCGATGCCGACCAGCGCCGCGCCGCAGCAGGGGCACGAAGGAAGCTCCAACATGGCGAAGGCCATGCCGAAAAAGAAGGCCGACCGGACATTGTTGACCCGCGCGGTGATGGCCTCGCAACGGTCCCGCAGCCAGGAGGCGCGGGAAGGAATCAATCCCGCGAACAACGCGCCCGCGCCAATCAGCGCAAACCCCAACACCCAATAAATCGGGCGGCTGGCTTGCTCCAAGCTCCGCGCCAAACCACTGATGCTGCTGAATGCTATCCCCAACAGGGTAAAGCTGATGATGAGTCCCAGCGAAAAAGCCAGCGTGTGGGTCAACGCGCGTTTTTGCGATTCGGGGGATGCCGCCGAATAGCCAAACACCACCGGCAACCGCAAAATGGTGCAGGAGGCGAGCGATGCCCCCGCGCCCGCGGCAAAGGCGAGCGGCGCGAGCTGGAGCAACGTCCCGCCCGTCAGTACGTCCAAGGATAAAGAACCGCCGCCAAACAACGCCATGCGTCACTCTCCGCCACAAATGCCATTTTTATTTCACACAAGGAATCATCCCCTCCTTCGCAAGGAGGGGATACAGGGGAGGTATTTAACCCCTCCTGTATCCTCCCCTTAAAGGGGAGGAATCTTTTTTCAGAATTACCCTGAGCCTGACACCCAATCGGAATAAATCAGGAGTCATTGTAGCGGTGCATCGAAAGGCCGTCAAACCGGTATAAAAAAAGCCGGGCTGGAAAAACCAACCCGGCTTTGAATGCGGTATCGCGCGAAACGGTTAGGCCTTTGCGGCTTCTTCCTTTTCAGCGTGGCGGGTGCGGCGCTTCGGCTCAACGGCCGAATCGCGATCCACCAACTCTATGATGGCCATTGCCGCGCCATCGCCGTTGCGGAAGCCGGCCTTGAATATGCGGGTGTACCCCCCCTTGCGGGTTTTGTAGCGTTCCGCGAGCGGGCCGAAAACCTTGGTCACCACGTCTTCACTGCGCACGAACCCGAGCGCCTTGCGGCGTGACCCAAGCGTGCCGTTCTTGCCGAGGGTGATGGTCTTTTCCGCCACGCGGCGCAGCTCTTTGGCGCGCTGCAGGGTGGTGGTGATTTTCTCGTACTGGAGGAACGAGGTCACCATGTTGCGGAACATCGCCACGCGTTGCGCGGTGTTCATGTCGAACTTTCTGCCGTCTTTTAAATGCCTCATGGCCGCTCCTTACTGATCCGACTCAATCGCGCGGACTTCGTCATCGGACATGCCGAGGCTCAACCCCATTTCGGAAAGGATGTGCTTAATTTCGTTAAGCGATTTCCTGCCGAAGTTGCGGGTTTTGAGCATTTCGGAATCGGTCTTCTGGACGAGTTCGCGAATGGTCTTGATGTTGGCCTTCTGCAGGCAGTTGTACGAACGCACGGAAAGCTCCAATTCCTCGACGCTGCGATTGAGGTTGATGGTCGGCTTTTTGCGCTCGGTTTTTATTTCCTGTTTGGGCATTTCCTCTTCCTCGCCGGCGGCGATGAAGAGATTCATGTGGTCGCGCTGAATGCGGGCCGCGTTGGATACGGCGGTCTCGGCGTCAATGGTGCCGTTGGTCCACACTTCGAGAACCAGCTTGTCAAAATCGGCGCTGCCGCCCACGCGGGTTTTTTCCACGGTGAAATTCACCTTGCGGACGGGCGAGAAGTTGGCGTCGATCGGGATCACCGAGATGTCGGCGTCATCCACCGTAATGTCTTCCGAGGTGACATAGCCGCGGCCGAGGCGAACGAACAGCTCGGCTTTAAACACCGCTTTTTTATCCATCAGCGAGCAAATGTGGACGCCGGGATTGATGATAATGACGCCCGGGGGGCACTTGATGTCCGCGCCGGTGATTTCCTTTTTGCCGCTTTCGTCGATGGTCAGTTTCACCGGCTCGTCGCTCGGCACATCGATAACCACCTCTTTAAGGTTGAGAATGATGTCGGAAACGTCTTCGTACACGTTCGGCACGGTTGAAAATTCGTGGTGGATCCCCGCGATTTTCACCGCGACGATGGACGCGCCCGAAATGGACGACAGAAGGTACCGGCGAAGCGAATTGCCCACGGTCACTCCAAATCCACGTTCAAGCGGCTCTGCCACAAATTTGGCGTAGGACTGGTCGGCGGCTACATCCACCTGCTCCAGTTTTTTGGGTTTTACGAAATCCCTTAAAACCGTATTCATTCAGCCCCTCCTTATTTCGAGTAAAACTCGACGATCATCGATTCGCGAACGGGGATACCGATATCCTCCGGCTTCGGATCGTCGAGAACAGTTCCTTTAAGCTCGCCTTCGCTGATGGAGAGCCAGCTCGGCAGCTTGAGCTGCGCGCGGCGTTCCAGCACGTCGGCGAAATGTTTCAGTTTTTTGCTCTTCGGGCCCGCTTCAATCACGTCCCCCTTCTTCACGACGAAGCTGGGAATGGTGACCTTTTTGCCATTGACGAAGATGTGCCCGTGCCCCGCGATTTGGCGGGCTTGGCGGCGGTTTACCGCGAAACCAAGACGGTAGAGCGCGCTATCGAGGCGCCGTTCGAGCAATTGGAGGAATATCTCGCCGGTAATCCCCGTTTTCCGTTCGGCGTTATAGAACGTCTTGCGGAACTGGCGCTCGACAATGCCATACACGCGGCGCGCTTTTTGTTTTTCGCGCAACTGGATGGCGTACTCCGTAAGCTTGGTGCGGCGCTGGCCATGCTGGCCCGGCGGATACGCGCGGCGCTCGAGGGCGCACTTCGCGGTGAGGCAACGATCGCCCTTCAGAAACAGTTTGGTGCCTTCCCGTCTGCACAGCCTGCAGAGTCCTTCTCTATACCGTGACATCTACCCGCCTCCTCAAACTCTTCTGCGTTTCGGGGGCCGGCAACCGTTATGCGGCACCGGGGTAACGTCCCGAATAATTTCAACATCAAGACCGCCCGCCTGCAACGCGCGGATGGCGGCTTCACGGCCCGAACCGGGGCCCTTTACCCGCACTTCAACGCGCATCATGCCCGCGTCGCGCGCCTTCTTGGCGGCGTTCTCCGCGGTCATCTGGGCGGCAAAGGGCGTGCTTTTGCGGCTGCCCTTGAACCCCATGTGCCCCGCGGTGGACCACGCGATCACATTGCCCAGCGTATCGGCGATCGTGACCACCGTGTTGTTAAAGGACGCCAGGATGTGCGCGATGCCATTCGCGGGAACCTTGACGTTCTTCTTCTTGGCCGCCGGCTTGGCGTCCTTTTTCTTCATCTTTTCTTCAGCCATTTAAGCTCCGTTTATTTTACGTTCGCGACTTTTTTCGACGAGGCCACAGTTTTGCGCGGGCCCTTGCGGGTACGCGCGTTGGTGCGAGTGCGTTGGCCGCGGGCCGGAAGCCCGCGGCGGTGGCGGATGCCACGGTAACAACCGATTTCCATAAGACGCTTGATGTCCATCTGCGTATTGCGGCGCAGATCGCCTTCGACGGTGTACTGCTTTTCGATGATATTGCGCAGCACGTTGACCTCCTGGTCGGTGAGCGTCTTCACGCGCTTCGTAATATCAACGTTCGCCTGTTTCAAAATTTTCTCGCTCGTGGCGCGGCCGATGCCGTAAATGTAGGTGAGCGCGACCACCACCCGCTTATCGCGCGGAATGTCAATGCCAGCTATACGTGCCATATTTCCCTCTTTTCTCCCTGCTCAACCCTGCCGCTGTTTATGCTTCGGGTTTTCGCAAATAACCCGCACCACGCGGTTACGGCGGATAACCTTGCATTTTTCACAGATCGGCTTCACCGACGCCCGTACTTTCATTTGCCGTTACTCCACATCATTTATACCTGTATGTAATTCTTCCGCGGGTGAGGTCGTACGGTGAAAGCTCCACTTTCACTTTGTCACCCATCAATATTCGTATGTAATGCATCCGCATCTTGCCGGACACATGCGCAAGCACCACATGCTTGTTTTCCAAGTTCACGCGAAACGTCGCGTTCGGCAGAGCCTCAAGCACCGTGCCTTCCATCTCAATTACGTTCTCTTTGGCCAATTCAACTCCAGGTGAATTCGCTAAGGACGTCCGGCCCGGTTTCCGTTATCGCAATGCTATGTTCAAAATGGGCCGACAGTTTCCTGTCGCGTGTTACCACAGTCCAGTCATCATCCAACACCTGCACCGGGTGTTTACCGGCATTAATCATCGGCTCAATCGCCAACACCATGCCGCGTTTCAATATCGGCCCCTGCCCCGCCGGGCCGTAATTCGGCACTTGCGGATCCTCATGCGGCGCGGTGCCGATACCGTGACCGACAAAGTCCGTCACCACCGAAAAACCCGCCGCTTCCGCATGCGCCTGCACCGCGTGCGAGATATCCGAAAGGCGGTTGCCTTCCCTCATCCGCTCGATTCCCTTATACAGGGCTTCGCGCGTTACCCGCAGCAGCCGCTCCGCCTCCGGGGATATTCTCCCCACCGGCAGCGTAATGGCCGCATCGCCATAATAACCTTCGTATTCCGCGCCCAAGTCGAGGCCGATCACGTCCCCTTCCCGCAGCTTTCGCTTTCCCGGAATGCCATGCACCACCACCTCGTTGATGGAAGCGCACAGTGACGCCGGAAAACCCTTGTACCCCTTAAACGACGGCCGCGCGCCCGCGCTCCGAATCGATTCTTCCGCTATGCGGTCCAACTCAGCCGTTGTTATTCCGGGGGTCACTATCTCTTTCAATTTCAACAGCGCCTTTGCGACTATCTGATTCGCAACGCGCATTTTTTCTATTTCTTCCGCAGTCTTAATGATGATCATGCATCGATAATTTCCACGATCCTCTTAAATACCTGTTCCATCGGCGCCGCGCCATCAATTTTCCGGTAGCGGCCGCCGGCACTGTAGTGCGCCCCTAATAGTTCCGACTGTTCTTTATAAACCTTAAAGCGCTTTATTACCGTCGCTTCGTTATCATCATCCCGCTGGAAAAGTTCGCCGCCGCATTTGTCACACACCCCGGTCTTGCTGGCCGGTGAAAAAGTAATATGATACCCCATTCCGCAATTTTTGCAAGTTCTTCTTCCCGTGAGCCGTTCCACAAGGAAACGCTCTTCCACGGCCAGATCGATCACGGCGTCGATTTGGCGGCCCATTTTTCCCAATAACCCGCTCAGCGCCTCGGCCTGTGCCACGGTCCGCGGAAACCCGTCCAGGATAAATCCCGCTTTGCAATCACCTTCCCGCAGGCGGTCATTGATAATCCCAATCACCACATCATCCGGCACCAGTTTCCCGGCATCCATAAATTCCTTGGCCTTCACCCCCATGGGGGTCTTGTCTTTCAGCGCCTGGCGAAGAATGTCGCCGGTGGAAATCTGCGGAATGCCATATCTCCCGGTGACCATCTTTGCCTGCGTTCCCTTGCCGGCGCCCGGCGGCCCCAGAAATATCAGGTTCATGCGAACGCCCGCTCCCGTATCAACCCTGCCGGCCTTTCATGCGGGTTCCTTTTATGAATCCGCCGTACTGACGCATCACGAGGTGCGACTCTATCTGCGCCACGGTATCCATCGCAACGCCCACTACGATAAGAAGCCCCGTGCCGCCGAAGTAGAACGGGATGTTAAACGCCTTTATCATAAAATCGGGCAGCACACAGATGAGGGCCAAATAAATCGCGCCTCCGAGGGTGATGCGCGTAAGTATGCGATCGATAAACTCGCCGGTCGGTTTGCCGGGGCGGATGCCGGGAACGAAGCCGCCGTTCTTCTTCATGTTATCCGCCACTTCATCGGGATTGAACACAACCGCCGTGTAAAAATAGCAGAAGAATATAATCATCGTCACGTACAAAGCGATGTGCACGGTGGTGCCGGGAGCCAACATGCCCGCCGCCTTTTGCATCATGGGGTGCTGTATAAAACCCGCGATAGTGGCGGGGAACATGATGAGGGCCGAGGCGAAAATCGGCGGAATAACGCCGGACATGTTCAATTTGAGCGGCAGGTGGCTGGTTTGGCCCTGATACATCTTCCGCCCCACCATACGGCGCGCGTACTGCACCGGAATGCGCCGCTGGGCGCTTTCCATAAAAACGATCGCCCCGATAACCGCCACCATGAGGACGATGGTCACCAGCGCCGCGATGGGGGCAAGTTCCCCGGTCTGCATAAGCCGGAAAGAGTTGATGATCGCCGACGGGATCTCCGCGACAATGCCGGAGAAAATGATAAGTGAAATGCCGTTCCCGACGCCGCGTTCGGTTATCTGCTCGCCGAGCCACATGATAAACGCGGTGCCCGCCGTGAGGGAAAGCACCGTCAGGAGACGAAAGCCCCAACCCGGCTCCGGCACAACCGGCGCGCCGGAAGGCGACCTCATTGCTTCGAGGCCGTAGGCGATTCCCAACCCTTGCACGGTGGCGAGCAGGATGGTGCCATAGCGGGTGTACTGGTTAATTTTGCGCTGACCTGCTTCGCCTTCCTTTTTCAACCGTTCCAGAAGCGGCACCGCGACGGTGAGCAGCTGGAGGATGATGGAAGAACTGACATAGGGCATGATACCCAGCGCGAAGATGGTGAGGCGGCGCAACGCGCCGCCCGAGAACATGTCGAAAAACTGCAAAACCGACCCGCGCATCTGCGCGAAGAAGTCGGCGAGAGAGCTAGCATCGATACCCGGCACGGGAATATGCGAGCCCACCCGGTACACGGCCAAAATGGCGACGGTGAATAAGAGCCGCTTTTTTAAATCCGG
Organism: Nitrospinales bacterium; assembly: GCA_023248495.1. GTDB lineage: Bacteria > Nitrospinota_A > UBA7883 > JACRGQ01 > JACRGQ01 > JACRGQ01. Next base: position 19,913 of record JAHFEK010000035.1, on the reverse strand, counting down.
TTGACGGAAAATATTGGCAAAACTATCGACGGCCAAGGAATTATATCCTCACGACTTTGCCGCCGGCCGATTCGATCTTCTTCACGGCGGAGGCGCTGAAGCAGTGAGCCGTCACGGTGACGGCGCGGGTTATTTCGCCCGTGCCCAATATCTTGATCTTGTCCCGTTTTCCGGCGAGACCCAGTTTCGCGTAGATGGCCGGGGTAAATTCGCTTACTTCGGCAAGCAAGGCCAGTTTCTTGACGTTGACCGGCGTGTACTCCTCACGGTGAATGTTGGTGAAACCCCGTTTCGGAAGACGGCGGTAAAGCGGCTGTTGTCCGCCTTCATAGTGGACAAGCCCCCGGGTGCCGCCGGTGCGCGCGCGCTGGCCTTTGTTGCCGCGGGTGGATGTGCCACCATGGCCCGATCCCGCGCCACGGCCTATGACTTTTCGTTTCTTGGTGGATCCGGCGGCCGGCTTGAGTGTATGCAGTCTCATTATCCTTCAACCTCCACCACATCGAATTTAGTCTCGCGAATTTTTCGGATCATTGCCGGGCTGCGCAGGCTGCCAAGCGCCGCCATGGTGGCATGCACCACGTTGAACGGGTTGCCGCTGCCCAGCGATTTGGTCAGTATGTCGTGTACGCCCGCCGCTTCCATGATCGCGCGCACCGGTCCGCCCGCGATGACGCCGGTTCCTTTGGAGGCCGGTTTCATGAAGACGCGTCCCGCGCCGGCATGACCGATAACCTCGTGGGGAATGGTGCCGTCCATCATCAGGATGTCGCGCATTTCCTTTTTGGCGGCGGCGACCGCTTTCTTTATCGCTTCGGGAACTTCTTTTGCTTTGCCGTAGCCGATGCCGACGCTGCCCGCCCGGTTGCCGACAACCACGAGGGCGCTGAAGGAGAACCGCCGGCCGCCCTTCACCACTTTCGCGACGCGGTTGATGAAGATTACCTTTTCCAGAAGTTCGGGTGCGTCCGAATCCTGCCGGTTGAAATCGGGCTTGTCAGATTTAGATTTGAATGCCATGTTCCCTCAGACTCTCAGCTATTTGTTTTACCCTGCCGTGATAGCGGTAGCCATTGCGGTCGAATACCATCGCAATGATTCCCTTCGCCTTGGCCCGTTCGGCCAAAATGGCGGCCAACTGCTTAGCAGCCGCCACGTTATTGCCCTTGAACTTGCCCTTCAGTTCCTTCTCCACGGTGAAGGCCGACACCAGCGTTTTCCCGGTCGCGTCATCAATAGCCTGCAGCGAAAAATGCTTGTTGCTGCGGGTAACGCTCAGGCGCGGCCGCGCGGCCGACCCCATCACGCTTTTGCGGATACGGAATTTTCTGCGTTCCCTGAGTCTGGTCTTTTCCTGGGTATTCATTTCTGCACCTTATTTCCCGCCTGAGACGGATTTGCCCGCTTTGCGGCGGACCACTTCGTTCTCGTAACGAATGCCCTTGCCCTTGTAGGGCTCGGTCCGTTTAAGATCGCGGATGTTCGCGGCCACCTGCCCAACCACCGCCTTGTCGATCCCCTTCACCAGTATCTCGTTCTGGGTCTTGCTCACCTCGAAAGAGATGCCGGCTGGCGGATCAATATACACCGGATGCGAAAATCCAAGCGCCATGGAAAGTTTTTTGCCTTCCAGCGACGCGCGATAGCCGACGCCGGTGATCAACAGCTTCTTTTCAAAGCCGGTGGAAACCCCCACCACCTTCGCGGCCAGCAACGCGCGGGTAAGACCGTGCAAGGCGCGGTTCATCCGTTCGTCGTTGGGGCGCTCCACCTGCATGATGTTTCCCGCCACCTTCACGGTGATCGGTTCACGCACGCTCAGGGAGAGGACGCCTTTAGGCCCCTTCACATCCACCTTGTTGGCATTCACCGATACGGTGACGCCATTGGGAATCTCGATCGGTTTTCTTCCTATTCTTGACATATCATCACCACACGTAGCAGAGCAGTTCGCCGCCGCATTTCTGCTTGCGGGCGTCGGCATCGGTTAATATTCCGCGATTCGTGGAGATGATGGCGATCCCCATCCCCCGAAGAACGCGCGGGATTTCGGTGGTGCCCACGTATACGCGGCGCCCCGGTTTGCTCACGCGGCGCAAGCCGGCGATGGCGCTTTGGCGCGGCCCGAAGGTCTTCAGGTAGAGCTTCAACACGCCCTGCTTGTTGTCTTTCGAAAGCCGGAAATCGTTGATGTAGCCGGTGTCGCGCAGTATCTCGGCGATGCGGGTCAGCATCTTGGATGCGGGGAGGGTGACCTTGTCCTGCCCGGCGAGGATCGCATTGCGTACCCGCGTCAGCATATCGGAAATCGGATCGGTTACCATTATTCCCCCTTACCAGCTAGACTTGGTCACGCCCGGGATCATCCCCTGGTGCGCTAATTTTCTGAAACATATTCTGCACATATTGAACTTCCTGAGATAAGCCCGCGAACGGCCGCACAGCGGGCAGCGATTGTGTTGCTGCACCGGGAACTTCGGCTTCCGCCGGGATTTGACCATGCTTGATGTTTTTGCCATTTCCTGCTCCTTCTAGTTCCGGAACGGCATGCCGAGCGCCTTGAGCAGCGCTTTGGCAGTGGCGTCCGTATTGGCCGTGGTTACTATACACACGTTCATACCCTTGGGCTTGTAAATCTTTTCGTATTCCACTTCCGGAAAAATCAGCTGCTCCTTCAGGCCCAACGTGTAGTTGCCGCGTCCGTCGAAAGCCTTGCCCGACACGCCGCGGAAGTCGCGCACGCGCGGAAGCGTTGCATGGATGAGGCGTTGCAGGAAATCGTACATCCGGTCGCGCCGCAAGGTGACCGTCACGCCGACGGGGGCGTTTTCCTTGAGCTTGAAGTTCGAGATCGCTTTTTTGGCGTTGCGCACCACCGGCTTCTGGCCGGTAATCCGCTGCAGCGTGTAGATGCCGCCTTCGAGTATCTTCGCGTCGCTCGTCGCCTCGCCAAGACCCATATTGAGGACGATCTTGTCAAGTTTCGGAACCTCATGCACGTTCTTGAGCCCCAGCTCTTTCATGAGCATGGGCACTATCTCTTTTTTATACTTATCTTGTAACTGCGAAGCCATATATCACCGAGTTTAAAGGTTGCTAGTCCAGGAGCTCGCCGCACTTGCGGCAGACACGGACATTTTTTCCGTCTTCCAGTTTCTTTTTCGACACACGCACCGGCTTGTCGCATTTGGCGCATACCACCATCACGTTCGAAACGGCCATTTTGTTTTCGCGCTCGACGATGCCGCCCTGCCGATCCTTCATGTTGGGGCGCTGGTGCTTCTTCACCATGTTCACCTTTTCCACCATGATATGCCCGTCTTCCGGCATTACCCGGAGCACCTTGCCGCGGCGCCCCTTGTCCTTGCCGGCGCGAACTTCAACAACGTCGTCTTTTTTAACTTTCAGCTTTAGCGTGCTCATAGAATCTCCGGCGCAAGCGAAACTATTTTCATGTACTTCTTGGCGCGCAGTTCACGGGCGACCGGCCCGAAGATGCGGGTGCCCACCGGCTCGCCTTCGGGGTTCACCAGGACGGCGGCGTTGGTGTCAAACTTGATATAGGTTCCATTGTCCCGGCCCAACTCCTTCCGGGTGCGCACGACCACCGCGGTTTTTACTTCGCCTTTTTTCACGGCCGAGTGCGGGACGGCGCTCTTGACCGCCACCTTGATCAGGTCTCCCACGGTGGCGTACCGGCGGGACGACCCGCCCATCACCTTGATGCACTGAACCGTCTTGGCGCCGGAGTTATCGGCGACCTCAAGAATAGTCCGCAGCTGTATCATTCCTTGCTCCCGAGGGAAGAGAGGACGGAAACGACTTTCCACCTCTTGGTTTTGCTCAGCGGTTTGGTTTCCATTATTTCCACCGTATCGCCGATCTGACACTTGTCGCCGTCGTCATGCGCCACGAACTTCTTCGTCCGTTTCACGTATTTTTTAAATACCGGGTGGAGCATTTTGCGCTCCACCTTCACGATGACAGTCTTGTCCATTTTATTGGACACGACTTCACCGACCCGTACTTTCCTGTGCAGTGTGCCGGCCATGAGTTACGCCCTCTTCTTTTCGTTCATAATGGTATTAACACGGGCGATGTCGCGGCGCGTCAGCCGGATCTTCGCGGGATTTTCAAGTTGCTGCGTGGTAAGCCCAAAGCGCAGGTTCAGAAGATCCTTTCGCAGCTCATCCAGCTTCAACTTCATATCCGGGCCGCCCATTTGCCTGATTTCCTCGGCCTTCATGCCAGCGCCCCCCGTTCATGCTTATTCAATATCCGGGTCCGTATCCCCAGCTTCTGCTGTGCCAACTGAAGCGCTTCCTTCGCGACTTCAGGGGTCACCCCATCCATTTCAAACAGGATGCGTCCCTGCTTCACGCGGGCGACCCACCCTTCCATGCCGCCTTTACCTTTACCCATGCGGACTTCCAGCGGCTTTTTCGTCACCGGCTTATCCGGGAAAATGCGAATCCAGATTTTTCCGCCGCGCTTGATATGGCGGGCAATGGCGACACGGCTTGCCTCGATCTGGCGATCCGTGATGAGGCCCGGATCAAGCGCCTGAAGGGCGAAGGTGCCGAAGCTGATCTTCGAGCCCTTCCAGGCGATGCCTTCCATGCGGCCTTTGTGCTTATTTCGGTACTGAACTTTTTTGGGGGCTAACATGTTTTCAGGGCCTCACTTAAATTTCTTCGCCGGCGGCGCCACAACGGGGGCCGCTTCGGCCGCCGCGCCGCGGCGGCGGATGATTTCGCCATGAAATACCCACACCTTGACGCCTATGATGCCAAAGGTGGTATGTGCTTCCGCGGTGCCATAGTCGATATCGGCCCGGAGGGTGTGCAGCGGCACGCGCCCTTCACGGTACCATTCCATGCGCGCAATTTCGGAGCCGGCAAGGCGGCCCGAACAGTTAACCCGTATGCCCTTGGCTCCAAACCGCAGCGCGCTCTGGACGGCCTTTTTCATGGCGCGGCGGAAAGCGATGCGCTTTTCCAGCTGGGTCGCGATGTTTTCGGCAATCAGCACGGAATCCAACTCCGGGCGGCGGATTTCCATGATGTTAAGCGAGAGCTCGATTTTGTCCCCGATCAGCTTCGCCAAGCGCGCCTTGACCTGATCGACCTCGGCGCCCCGCTTGCCAATAATGATGCCGGGGCGCGCGGCGTGGATGTTCACGCGGATCTGCTTGGCGCGGCGTTCGATCTCAACTTTGGAGATACCCGCGTGATACAGCTCCTTCTTTATGAACTTGCGGAGCCCCAAATCCTCATGGAGTTGGGATTGGTATTTTCTCTTGTCGGCGTACCAGTTGGAAAGCCACGGCTTGATTATGCCGAGGCGGAATCCTGTCGGATGAGTCTTCTGTCCCAAGGTTACGACTCCTTATCTTTCTTCGTCTTTTTGACCGCGGTCTTTTTGACCGCAGCTTCCTTTTTCGGCTTCTCCGCTTTTGGCTTTTCGGCCGCGGCGGCGGTCTTTTCCCGCGCAGCGCCCTTCTTGGCGGCGGCTTTCTTCGGCGCCGCTTTCCGGCGGCCTTCTTCCGTTTCCGCCAGCACCACGGTCACGTGTGACATCGGCTTCCGAAGCTGATCCACTCGGCCGCGCGCGCGCGAAAGTTGGCGTCTCATCTGCGGTCCGGCATCCACAAAAATCCGGGCCACCTTCATTTCATTGCCGTCGGCGACATTATGGTTATTTTCGGCATTGGCTTTCGCGCTGGCAATAACTTTTTCGATAACGCGCGCCATTTTCTTTTTTGTAAAACGGAGGATATTAAGCGCGTCGCTTACTTTCCTGCCGCGCACGAGGTCCGCCACCAGACGTGCCTTTTGGGCTGACATCCGTACGTGCCACAAAACCGCTTTCGATTCCATTAACCGTCCCTTGCCTTTCAATACGTTTACTTGCGGATACCCGTGCCGCTTTTTAAGGAAAACGTGATTCTAATGAGATGCGACATTATTGTCAATATTTTTTTAGTTCTTATTTTCGGCGGCGGGAAACGGGTTCGGCTTTCCACGGCCTCTTGAAATACGCCCTCAAAGGGAAACGGATGGCCAAACAAGCGGGATTCGCCAGCCCATACTATTCCCGTGGAGTGGGTAGCGACGCCGATTCGTGGTAAATTCAATGCATTATATGATTGCCATAACGACCCACTTAAACGCCGACTTCGACTGCCTGGCCTCAATGGTGGCGGCAAAAAAACTGTACCCCGAAGCCGAAGTCATCTTCTCCGGCTCCCAGGAAAAAAATGTGCGCGACTTTCTGGCCAACACCGGATTTCCGATGGAATTCGGCCGGCTGCGGAATTTCGATTTCGACGCGGTCACCACGCTGGTGGTGGTTGATACCGCCAACGGCGAGCGGCTGGGTCCCTTCGCCCCCCTCATCGGCAAACCGGGTGTAAAAAATATTTTTTACGATCACCACCCGGTTCCCCCCCCCGGTCTGGGCGGCGCGGAGGCCCACATCCGCGAACGGGGCGCCTGCGCCACCTTGATGGTGGAGATTCTGCGTGAAAAGGAACTTGCCGTTTCCGGGGAGGAGGCAACCCTTTTCATGCTTGGCATCTATGAGGATACCGGATCGCTCACATTCGCCAACACCCGGCCCGCGGACTACCACGCCGCCGCGTGGCTTCTGACGCGGGGAGCGGATATCAACGTGGTGGGGGGATTCATGCGGCACGGCTTGAATACGCAGCAGGTGGATATTCTGCATGAACTCCTGAAACGGCTTGAGGTTCATTTTATTAACGGCGTGGAAGTGGGGCTGGCATTCGCCCATTCAAAGGAATATATCGGCGACCTTTCGGTGGCGGTGGCGGCGCTCAGGGATATGGAAAACCTCGAGGCCCTTTTCGTGGTGGTGGAAATGGACGGTAATCTGCACCTCATCGCCCGCAGCCGTTCCGCCGCGGTCGATACGGGCCTCATCGCCGCATCGTTTGGCGGTGGAGGCCACCCCACGGCCGCGTCCGCCGTCGTCAAAAACCGGCTAATCGACGACGTGCGGCGGGAATTGCTGAAAATTCTGGAAGACTCCATCATTCCCGCGCCCACCGCTGGGGACCTCATGGCTTCGCCGGTAATCAGCGTGACCAGGGACGAAACCCTGGCGGCGGCGGAAGGCATACTGACCCGTTACAATTTCAACGCTTTGCCGGTGGTGCATGAAGGACGCGCGCTGGGCGTCATCACGCGGCAGACCGTGGAAAAAGCGCTTTACCACGGCATGGGTCAGGAAAAGGTTTCAGACTACATGAACGTCGAGACGGCCCAAGTGACCGCGGACGCCCCCTATGAAACGGTTAAAGAAATCATCGTCCGGCAAAAACAGAAAGTGGTGCCGGTGATTGACCGCCAAGGGCTGCTGATCGGCATCATCGGCCGCGCCGACGTGCTGCACGCCATATACAACGACATGCTGAAAAGCCGCACCTCCACCAAGCTTGAACGCCACATCACGCGCCCCGTGGCGCGCGACCTCACCCGCATAATGCGGGAACGGCTGCCGGCGGAAATTCTCGATCTGCTGGGGGACATCGCCGCCTGCGCCGGGGAACACGGCTTTACCGCGTATGCGGTGGGGGGATTTGTGCGAGACCTGCTGATGCATAGGAAAAACTTTGACGTCGATGTCGTTATCGAGGGGGACGGCATCGCTTTCGCCCGCCTCTTCGCCGAGCGTCATGGCGGTAAAGTGCGTGCGCACCACAAGTTCCAAACCGCCATCGTCACGCTTCCGGGCCACCGCAAAATCGACGTGGCCACCGCCCGCACCGAGTACTACACGGAGCCGGCGGCCTTGCCCATCGTGGAATTGAGCTCGATTAAAAACGACCTGTACCGACGCGACTTCACGATGAACGCCCTCTCCCTTAAGCTCAACGGAAAAAACAGCAACCATCTCATCGATTTCTTCGGCGGGCATCAGGATCTCAAAGACGGGGTCATTCGCGTGCTGCACAGCCTGAGCTTTGTGGAAGACCCCACGCGTATTTTCCGGGCCATCCGTTTTGAACAACGGTTCAAGCTCTCCCTCGGCGGACAGACCGAAAAACTTATGAAACTGGCGGTGAGCGACGGCATGCTCTCACGGCTTTCCGGCGCCCGCATCTTCGGCGAGCTTAACCTCATCTTCCGGGAAGAACAGCCCGTCCGCATTCTGGCCCGCATGGCCGAATACGGGCTGTGGCGTTATATCCACCCCGCGATCGGCTTTAACGACAGAGTCGCGGCTTTATGCAAACAGGCGGAAGATGCCATCGCTTGGCACCGGCTGGGAGGCGAAGGGCGGAACATCCACCACTGGTTCATCTTTTTCAACTGTCTTGCCGACAGCCTGACCGATGGCCAGACGGAGGAACTGCTCCGCCGCCTGGGGTTGATGAAAAATCCGATTGAACGCTTCATCGCCTCCCGCGTCCGCGTGGCCAACGTGGCGGGCTGGCTGGAAAAGAGCAACGTGCGCGGCTCCGTGGAAATCTACAATACGTTCGAAGGACTGACCGAAGACGACCTGCTTTGCGTAATGGCGCGGGTGAAAGAGCACGATACAAAACGGGCCGTGGTGGATTATATAACCCGCCTGCGCCACATCGGAACGAAAGTGAGCGGGCGCGATCTGATCGCGGCGGGGATCGAGCCGGGGCCGCTGCTGGGCAAAGTCATGGAAGTCATCGTGCGCGAGAACATCAAGGGCCTTCTTCCCGCCAAGGAAGACGAAATCCGTTTTGCCAAGGCATGGGTTGAGAAACTGGGTTCAGGCTCCGCGCGCTGAACGCCCCGGGTTAGAAAAAACCTTCCATCCCGACGGTCACGATCGGCGGGTGGCCCGCTTCCATGGGAAAGCCGTAATCCACCCTGATAAGGCTGATGCCCGGCGCTTTCACGAGCGCCAGACGCACCCCCGCTCCAAAGCTGCCATGCACCGACGTTAACTCATCCCCTTCGTAGTCGTTCCATGTATTGCCAAAATCGGCAAACAGCACGAACCCCGGTTCGATAATGCCGGACAGCAAAGTCTGGTAAGTGAAAATACGGTCCTCGACATTGAATAGCACCTGGTTTCGCCCCACAAACTCGTCCACCTTGTACCCCCGCAGCCCGTTGGTGCCCCCCAATCTGAAACGGTTGTTGACGCTCTCGGAATAGCTGGCCTGAAAACGGGTCACGAAGGTTTGATATTCATGGCGGCGCATATAATAGCGGAGCACGAGGTCGGCATAGGCATCGTTAAAACTATCGTCGTTCTTCGCCAACGCCAGGGAAGAATATAAATAGTCGCGCTCGAACATTTGGATCCATCTGGCGGCCCCAAACGAGGCGCTGGCGTCGGTGCTGGTTGAACCGAAAGCGGAAAGGCGGGGCCCGATTGAAAACGAATAGGTGGCGCCAAGGGGAATGTCTTCCACGCGGTGGAACTTTTCGATATACCGCTCCTCGGCAAAATCGTAAGGATGATTTAAGATGTCGGCGGAAATCATAATTTTGTTGTCACGCAACACCCGCTCGGTTTGCAGCCCTTCATGCGACGTCTCTTCGCCGAACGATAAACGAATATAGGATCGGAGAATTAGATTCTCCATGAAAGTCGCCTGTCCATAATAAGCTTTTGAACGCCACGTGCTCCAAGCCAACCCCGGCTCGTCATGCACCGTCTGCGCATATCCCGCCCCGTGGGCTTCCACCGTGGAAAGAGAATAGAACGGCTGATCAATTTGGACGTTGTAGAGATATTCATCCGGCCGTAACCGGTTCTCCAGCCAGAGGTCATACCGTGATCCGAATAGATTGCTGTTGCGGTAGCCGTAATTGTGGGAATAGCCGGATGTGCCGGTGCGAAAACTGTAGTTGAGCGACTGCCCCATCCCCAGCAGATTTTTATCGCCGAGATCAAGTCCGGCGCTGCTGTTTTCGCTGGTGCCGCCGAATGTGAGCCCCACTATCATCGACCACTGGTCCCGCGTATGGACAATAATGTCGACGGCCTTATCTTCATCGTTAAAATAACTTTCAATGACGACTTCCGCCAGATATGACCGTTTGCGCAGATTACGTTCCGATTCATTGACGACATTCTGATCGTAGACATCACCCTCCTTGAAGAGGAGTTCCCAACGCACCACCTGTTCGCGGGTGGTAATATGAATGTTGTTTCCCGCCGTTCCAACAACGCCGCTCTCTTCGGGATTTAGGGGATTAAAAACGTTTTGCGCGTCAATGGCAATGCTGCGTATGACATAGCCGGTACGTACCGGCGCGGCGACCTTCCCGGACGCTGCGGGCGGTTCGGACGGGGAAGATTCTTGCTCCGCAACGGCGGTTGAAATGGAAACCGTGAACAAAAAAAAGGCCGCGCAGACTGCCGCGCGGCACATACAGCCGGACAGAAAAGCCGGTTCAGCGGTGGGCAACGCGTTGGGCGGTCTCAATGCGTGCCTTCGCGCGTTCAATCTTGGCCTGGAAAATTTCAAAGTTCGGATCTTCCGACGTCACGCCGGCGCACGACTGCTCCCAGCGCTCCATATCCTTCTTGGCGCGCTCAATATCGATATCCTCGGCCTTTTCGGCATTTTCCACCAATATGGAAACGGCTTCGGCCCGTACATGGGCGTATCCCCGGCTGACGGCCACATGATGGCTCCCGCCGGCGTCTTCAAACACCACATTGCCGCTCTTGAGAAGCGTGAAGAAATCCGTGTGCCCCGGCAGAACGCCAAACTCGCCTTCGGCGCCGGGGGCGGCGACAAACTTAACCGTCGCCGACACCACCTGCTTTTCAGGGGTGAGAATGTCGAGTTGCAGGGTCTGCTTTTCCATCAGTTCGCCTTCTTGAGCTGTTCGGCCTTCTTAATGGCTTCGTCAAGGTTGCCCACCATGTAGAACGCCTGTTCGGGCAATTCGTCGACTTCGCCTTCAACCAACGCCTTGAAGCCGGCGAGGGTTTCCTTGAGCGGGACGTAGCGGCCAGGCGATCCGGTGAAGCCTTCGGCCACGTGGAACGGCTGGGACAGGAAGCGCTGCACTTTGCGGGCGCGGGCGACGGTCAGTTTGTCATCCTCGGAAAGTTCTTCCATGCCGAGGATCGCGATGATGTCCTGAAGTTCCTTGTAGCGTTGCAGGATCGACTGCACCTTGCGCGCGATGGTGTAGTGCTCCACGCCGACGATTAGCGGATCGAGGATACGCGAAGTGGAGTCAAGCGGATCCACGGCCGGATAAATGCCGATTTCCGTCAGCTTGCGGTTCAGCACGGTGGTGGCGTCAAGGTGCGCGAACGTGGTGGCCGGCGCGGGGTCGGTCAAGTCGTCCGCGGGGACGTAGACCGCCTGAACCGAGGTGATCGATCCTTTTTTGGTTGAGGTGATCCGTTCCTGCAGGGTGCCCATCTCGGTGGCGAGCGTCGGCTGGTAACCGACGGCCGAGGGCATGCGCCCCAGCAACGCCGACACTTCGGAACCGGCCTGGGTAAAGCGGAATATGTTGTCCATGAACAACAGCACGTCCTGGCCTTCCACGTCGCGGAAGTATTCCGCGACGGTGAGGCCGGTGAGGGCCACGCGGGCGCGGGCGCCGGGCGGCTCGGTCATCTGACCGTAGATCAAGGCGGCCTTGTCGATAACGCCGGATTCCTTCATTTCGTGATAAAGATCGTTCCCTTCGCGGGTCCGCTCGCCAACGCCGGCAAACACGGAAAAGCCGCCATGCTCTTTGGCGATGTTATGGATGAGTTCCTGGATGAGCACGGTCTTGCCCACGCCCGCGCCGCCGAAGAGGCCGGTCTTGCCGCCTTTCAGGTACGGTTCGAGGAGGTCGATGACCTTGATGCCGGTTTCCAGAATTTCGGCGCTGGTGTCCTGGTCTTCAAAGCTGGGGGCGGAGCGGTGAATCGGATCGAGGCGGTCGTATTTCACCGGGCCAAGGCCGTCCACCGGCTCGCCGATGACGTTGAGAATGCGCCCCAGCACGCCGCGGCCCACGGGCGCCGCTATCGGCTTGCCGGTATCCGTCGCCACCATGCCGCGCACCATGCCATCGGTCGTTTGCATGGCGATGGCGCGCACCGAATTTTCGCCCAAGTGGCTGGCCACTTCTGCCACCACGCGGCCGTTGCCGCCGCCAAGTTCGATGTCCAGCGCGTTCAGGATCGCCGGGAGCTGTCCCGCGGGAAACTCCAGATCGAGAACCGGTCCGACTATTTGGGTAACTTTGCCCTTGCTCATGTGTTCCTCCGTCAAGAATCAGCTTTTGAGAGCGTCCGCTCCCGAGACGATTTCTATCAATTCCTTCGTTATCGCCGCCTGGCGAGCGCGGTTGTACTGCAATGTGAGGCCGTTGATCATGTCGCCCGCGTTGCGGGTGGCGTTATCCATCGCGACCAGCTTCGAGCCGTTCTCGCTGGCCCATGATTCGATCAGCGCCTGGAAAACCTGCACTTCGACGTACTTTTCCAGCACGGCCGAAAGCACCGCCTGCGCCGAAGGTTCGAACAGCATGTCGCCGCCGGCGGCGTCTTCATTCTTGCCGCCGGCGGGCTCCATCGGCAGCAGTTGCACCGCCGTGGGATCCTGAACCGCCGCGCTGCGGAACTTGTTGTAGACCATGAATATCTTGTCCACCTTCTCGTGAACAAACGTTTCGATGACATCCTTGGCGATTTTCTGCGCGAACTGATAATTAATGTCGCGGGTGTAATCCACATACGCCTTTTCCATCGTCACGTTGCGGCGCTTCCAGAAATCGCGCCCTTTCTTCCCGATGACGGAAACGTGGATTCCCTTCCCCTCGTTCTCGCGGATAACATTGTGCACTGCTTTAAAAACGTTCGCGTTGAACGCGCCGCACAACCCCTTGTCGGAGGAAAACACGAGAAGCAGGACATTCTTTTCTTCCCGCTTCGCCAAAAGCGGATGAGCCGCTTCCTCGGAAACCGACCCCAGCGCGCCGATGACTTCGGCCATTTTGGAGGCGTACGGGCGGGACGCGGCAACGGCCTCCTGCGCCTTGCGCAACTTGGCCGCGGCGACCATCTTCATCGCCTTGGTGATCTGCCGGGTGCTCTTGACCGAGACGATCCGGCGTTTGATTTCCCTTAAACCGCCCATAGTTAGAACCGGGCCTTGAATTCTTCGCAGGCCTGGTTGAGGCCCTTCTTGATGTCGTCGTCAAGGGCCTTCTTGTCGCGGATGGCGGCCAAAACCTGCGGGTGTTTGTTTTCGAGATACTCCAGATACCCGGTCTCGAACTCGGCGATACGCTCGACGGCGACGCTGTCCATGAAGCCGCTGGTGGCGAGGTAAATGCCCGCCACCTGCTTTTCGACCGGCAACGGCCGGTACTGCGCCTGCTTGAGCAGCTCGACGAGCCGCGCGCCGCGGTTCAACTGCGACATGGTGGCCGCGTCGAGATCGGAACCGAACATGGCGAAGGCGGCCAGCTCACGGTACTGCGCCAGGTTGAGGCGCAGGGTGCCGGCGACCTGCTTCATCGCCTTGATTTGCGCCGCGCCGCCGACGCGGGAAACCGAAATACCGACGTTGATGGCCGGGCGGACGCCCGCGTAAAAGAGATCGGCCTCAAGGAATATCTGGCCGTCGGTGATCGAGATAACGTTGGTCGGAATATATGCCGACACGTCGCCCGCCTGCGTTTCGATGATCGGCAGCGCGGTCAGCGAACCGGCGCCTAAGTCGTCGCTCACTTTCGCGGAGCGCTCGAGCAAGCGGCTGTGGAGATAAAACACGTCGCCGGGGTACGCTTCGCGGCCCGGCGGGCGGCGGAGCAACAGTGAAAGCTGGCGGTAGGCCGCCGCGTGTTTCGTCAGGTCGTCGTACACCACCAGCGAGTGGCCGCCGTTATCGCGGAAATACTCGCCGATGGCGCAACCCGCGTAGGGCGCGAGGTACAGCATCGGGGCCGGTTCGCTGGCGGTGGCGGCGACAATGGTGGTGAATTCCATCGCGCCGGCTTCTTCCAGCTTTTTGTACACTTGGGCCACGGTGGAACGCTTCTGGCCGATGGCCACGTAAATGCACTTCACCCCCAACCCTTTCTGGTTGATGATGGTGTCGATGGCGACGGCGGTCTTGCCGGTTTGGCGGTCGCCGATAATCAGTTCGCGCTGGCCGCGGCCAATCGGAATCATGGAGTCGATGGCCTTGATGCCGGTCTGCAACGGTTCATGCACCGATTTGCGCTGAATAACGCCGGGGGCGATGCGTTCGATAAGGCCGAAATGCTCGGTCTTGATCGGCCCCTTGCCGTCAATGGGGTTGCCCAAACCGTCCACCACGCGCCCGATAAGCGCTTCGCCGACCGGCACCTGCGCGATGCGCCCGGTCCGCTTTACCTCGTCGCCTTCTTTAATGAGGGTGTCTTCGCCGAAAATAACGGCGCCGACGTTGTCTTTTTCCAGGTTCAAGGCCATGCCGATAATGCCGCCGGGAAATTCCAGCAACTCGCCGGACATGGCGTTTTCAAGGCCGTAGATGCGGGCGATACCGTCACCGACGGAGACAATCGTCCCCACTTCCTTGAGTTCGACGCCTTTCTCGAACCCTTCGATTTCTTTCTTGATTAATGCGCTTATCTCTTCTGCCCGGATAGCCACTTTTTTAAGCCTCCTGTTCCAATTTTACTTTCAGTGCCTTCAGTTGGTTGCTCATGCTCCCGTCATATACCTTGCTGCCGACGTGTGCCACCAATCCCCCGATAAGGGATTTGTCAACAACCACTTCGACTTTTGCTTTTTTACCGGTCAGTTTTGAAAATTCCGTCTCAAGAAGGCCCACTTCCTCCGTGGAGAGCGCAAATGCGCTGCGCACCCGCACGGTTTGCCGGCCAAGTTTTTCGTCCAGCATCGTGTCGTACGTGTCGGCGATATCCGCGGCGAACCCGATGCGGCCGCGGCGCTGCACCACCTCAAGCGAGCGGCGGGCGGGGGCGGAAAGACCCATTTTGTCCATGACCCCCTTGAGCATCCGCTGCTTAATTTCATTGGGCAAGCCGGGATGGTTGAGCATTTTCCGCAGGTCGCCGCTTGCGGCGTACGCCACGGCAAACTGCCGAAGGTCGGCCCCCACCGTTTCCATGCTCTTGGGCTCCTTCACGGCGCCCAGAATGGCATCGGCGTAGGGAACGGCGATCTTTTTGTCCCTCATTGACGGCCTCCCACGCTTTGCGCGTACTGTTTCACCGCGCCCTGCTGATCTTTCTCGTTCACATTTTTCTTCAGCATGTCGGCGGCCATCGCCACCGCCATTTCCACCGCTTCCTTCTTGAGGCGGCCCCTGGCCTTGATGGTTTCGCTTTCCACTTCCGCCCGCGCTTTATCCAGCAGGCGGCGGGACGCGGCTTCCGCTTCGGCGATAATCTGTTTTTTCAGTTTTTCCCCTTCGTCCACCGCGTCCTGACGGATACGGGCGGCCTCGGATTCGAATGCCTTGAGTTTGCCTTCCATTTCGGCGAGGCGGGCAAGCGCTTCCTTCCGGGCGCGCTCGCCATTGTCCATCTCCTGCTGAAGGAGTTCGGAGCGTTGCTTCAGGGCGGGACCGATGAAGCGGGTGATAATCCAAAACAAGCCCGCCGCGAGGAGGACGAAATTGATAATCCACGAGCCATCGCGGCGCATTTCAAAATGATCGGCGTGCGCAAGCCCGCTGGCAAATGCCGGGGCGGCGGCCAGCATGGCCCAAACAAAGGCGGCGGCGGCCTTTTTCATCAGCGCGCCTCCCGGCCGAGCAGGCGGGTGGCCATATCGCGCGAAAGTTTTTCGGCTTCCCCCTTGAGGCCGGCTTCGGCCCCCTTGATGTCGGCCTTGATTGTAACCAGGGCGGCGTCAACCGTTTCGGCATACCGCGCCCGGGCGTCTTTCAATATCTTGTCCTGCTCCGCGGCGGCAGCCTGCCGCGAGGCGATAAGGATGGCGGCGGTGGCGCGTTTGGCCTCGGCCGCCAGATCATCGTACTCTTTCACAAATGTGGCGGCATCGGCGGCGGCCTTGGCCGCATCGGTGGATAACCCCTTCAGCGCCTTGTTCCGCCTATCCACAATTTCCATCACCGGCTTGAAAAGGAAATAGTTGAGGAACAAAATCATGACGAAGAAATTGACCAGTTGGATCAGAAATGATTCGTTCAGTTCTATCATTTGCTCAGTTACACCTTATGCTTTTACTTGCCGCACATGTGGGGCGCGGCAAACACGGTACGACGCTCCCCGAAAACTGTTTGGATCAAGGAGAATCTCTTACAGTCCCTCCCCCTGACCGTTTCAAGGCCGTAATACTACCAAGAAAACCTCAATCTTTAAACAACGATTTTTTCAGAAAATAAAAGTTTCTTCCGGCGCCGTCCGGCCCCCGTTTTATCCCCCTTGGCGGATTCCCTTGAGGGAAACCCGGCCCGGGTATAGAAGATCGCGCCGCGCCGAGGTACAAGGGATGCCGCAAGCTGGACGGTGATAGCCGCCCGGTTGTGTTATTATTTGGATTGGAGGATAAAACCATGATGTTCCATGTAACGCTTACGAACGCCGAAGACGGCTGGGTGGTATCGGAATGCCCCGCGTTGCCGGGTTGCGTTTCACAAGGACGCGACGAAAAAGAAGCGTTGGAAAATATCCGCGAAGCAATAACCGCGTGGCTCTGGGCGGAAGACCAAAAAGCGGTTAAATCCCTTGCTGGAACCCCGGAAACGTTTTCTGTTGTCGTTGCGGTTTAAATGCCGTGGGGAAGCTGGGAAATATTTCCGGCAAAGATGCCGTTAAAGCCTTTCAAAAAGCCGGATGGGCTACAATAGGCCAGGTCGGCAGCCACCTTGTCATGGTGAAAAAGGAATGCAGGGCCAACCTCTCCATCCCTCAACACAAAGAGCTATCAGTGGGAACCCTTCGCGCCCTTATCAGAAACTCCGGCCTTTCGGTGGATGAGTTCTTGGACTTGCTTTGATCTTCTCTATTCACGCCTGCACCGCCACCGTCAATTGCCACAAAGCACTGCCAGTCCCCGATCCCCCTTGGCGCTCCGCCCCAACGTACCCAATAAAATGGGTACCCACCCAAAAAGCCCCCAATTACCGGCTCGCTGTCCAAGACGAACGCAAAGCACATTGGTAACGAGTTATCCTGAGCCACAGGCGAAGAATCCCTTTCCGGGAAGAGATTCTTCAGCCGCCTGGTAGGCCGTTACCCCCGCAGGATCAGCAGCCACACGGCGCTTACCGCGATGGACATGACGGTGACGGGAAGGCCGATTTTGAGGAAATACATAAAACTGATGGGATGCCCAGCCTTTTCGGAAAGGCCGGTGGTGACGACGTTCGCCGAAGCCCCGACGATGGTGGCGTTTCCCCCGAGGCATGCCCCCAAGGCCAATGCCCACCAAAGGATGGGTGAGCCGTGCAACTCCGGCAGGTTAACCGTCAGGTAGCCGACCACCGGCAACATGGTGGCGGTGTACGGGATGTTATCGATGACCGCGCTGGTAACGGCGGAAACCACCAGCACCAGCATGATGGCGGCCAGCGCGCTCCCGCCGGCAACCCCCAGCACCCAATCGGCGACAAGCTGTATCAATCCGGCCCGCTCGCAGCCGCCGATAATGATGAAGAGCATGATGAAGAAGACGAGAGTGCTCCACTCCACGTCTTTTTCCAGATACTTCACGACGTCCTCTTTCGCGGCCAGAAGCAGGAAGGCCGCCCCGCCCAGCGCGGCGATGGAAGGCTCCATATGCAGCATCCCGTGTATAAAGAAAAAGAAAATCACCACCGCCAGCGTCAGCAATGACATCGCCAAAAGGCGCGGGTCGCGGATGGCGCATTCCTTTTTCAGCCGCTGCTCCAGCGCGGCGAAATCGGTCACCTTTGCGGCTTGGTACTCGTGGCGGTAGGCGCGTTGCATCATTACGATAAGAAGCGCGGTCATCACCGCGATGGCAGGGGTGAGATTCATCATGAAATCGTTGAAGGTCAGCCCGGCGTAGGAGCCGATCATGATGTTGGGCGGATCGCCGATGAGCGTGGCGGTGCCGCCGATGTTGCTGGCCATGATCTCGGGCATCAACAACGCAACCGGGCTGATGCCCAGCACCAGCGCGATATCGATGGTGACCGGCGTCATCAAGAGCATGGTGGTGACGTTATCCAGAAACGCCGAGGTAACCGCCGTGACCACGATCAAAATGGCCGCAAGCCTGAAGACGCTTCCCCTGGAAACACGGAAACTCTGGTAGGCCAACCACTCGAAAACGCCGGTCTCGCGCATGATGCCGACGATTATCATCATGCCAAGAAGCAGAAAGACGACGTTGAAATCGACGGCGTGAATGGCGTCCCCAAACGAAAGAATGAAGTAATCGGGATTGAAGGTTCCCGCCGTGTAGCTGACCAGCAGCATCGCCACCGCCCCCAGCAGCGCGGCCAGCGTGCGATGCACCCATTCAAAAACAATCAGTGCGTAGACAAACATCAATATCGCCGCGGCGATGTAGAAGGCGGGGCCGGCCGCGTGCTTCAGCGCAATTTTGCCTGCGAACAGCGGCGCGCCATCCGAAGCGGGCGCGGCGGCCAGCATCACCGACCGGGGCTGGAAACCGCTTTTGGCGGCGGTGATGCCGATGGGGGCCCCGGCGGGCGCATCCGCCGGCAACTCTATATAGAAGGAACCGTTTTCCGAAGTGGCGTAGGCGGCGACCGCCCGTCCAACACCGGCATACTCTTTGCCGCCGATGTGAAGCGTAATCCCCGCTTTGTCCACCGGCTGGCCGTGCTCATCGTGCACCACGCCAAACAGCGCGCCCGCGAAGGCTGTAACAGGGAAGAAAAAGACCAACAAGGTCAAAAAGCCGACGCAGCGTTTCATTGCGCCACAGAATACGCCACGAACCGGAGCGGGCGCAACGCGGAAGCGCGATGTAATCAAGGTTTACAGATTCGTCATTAGCAAAGTGGCGGAAAACGGGATAGTATATATGGTAGAAAAACCGTGGCAATCGGGGTGACAAAACCGCGTATGCAAAGGACAGTTAGGCTATGAAAAAATCTGTTCTGGATCTTATAGAAGCATCTTCAAGCGAAGAAGACCTCAAACAATACCATCGCCTATGCGGCAACATATCGTGGGATGCGGAAACCAAACGGCTGTTGGACGCCGATGGCAAGATGAACATCGCCGCGCTGGCGCTCAAGGGGCTGGCGGACGGCATCTCCACCGCGCATCAGGCTTTCATCGTCTCATCCCCCTCCGGCGTGTCCACCATTTCACGGCTTGAACTTGAAGATGCGGTGCGCCGCCTCGCGGGAGGCCTGAAAGAGCGCCACGGCGTCAAGCAGGGGGAAGCGGTGGCCATTTTCCTGCCCAATGGACGCGAGATGGCGCTTTCAATACTGGCGTTGGCATACATCGGCGCGGTGGCGGCCCCCATCATAGACACCTACAAAGCGGAACCGGTCCGCGGCCGTCTGGGCAACCTCAAGCCGCGCATCCTCATCACCGCCAAGGGAATGCTGGAGACGATAGGGCTGGAAGCGTCCGAGTTCGTAAAAACCGTGGTGACGGTGGAGGGCGGGTTCGCCGAACTTCTGAAAAGCGCGCCCGCCGAGCCGCTCATGATGGAACCGCGCGCGCCGTACATCGTGCATTACACGTCCGGCACCTACGGAACGCCGAAGGGTATTGTGCATTCGCATGGCGGCGCGGCGGGGGCATACCGCACGGCGGAGTGGATATTCGGTCTCCGCCCCGGCAAACGCATCTGGGTCACCGGCCATCCCGGCTGGCTCCCGGCGTCGGTCTACGGCATATTCGGCGCTCTTTTTTGCGGGGCCACATCGGTGCTGCACTGCGGCAAGATAGAAACGCAAATGCTGGGCGATCTGAAGCCGACCGCCGTGTACACCGTCC
>JAHFEK010000071.1 GCA_023248495.1 Nitrospinales bacterium | reverse complement strand
TCACATGCAGCCCATTGGGACATGAAATGGCCAAATCGAGATTCTTGCTGATAATAAGTTCCATCAATTCCATGGCGCGGTCGTATTTCAGGGTAAAGTTATCATCGAGTATGTGAATTTCCCTGACGCCAAATTCTTTTTTTAGATAGATCATCTCTTCCACCACCCGTGCCGGCGACATGTAGCGCCATTTCCGGCCGCTCACCACATCGGCCGCGCAGTACGTACACTGGAAAGGACACCCACGCGAGGTTTCAATGCAGGCTATCGGCCTCTTGGAATAAAAAAAACCATGCGGCACACCCTTGTAAGAATCGGGAGGGCATAAATCCCATGCCGGGAATGGCAGTTGATCCAGATCCGTCACCAGCGTTTTGCGTCCGACATGAGTCCCCCCGCCATTCCGGAAACTGATACCGTCAATGGCGGGAAAGCGGTCGCCCTTTTCCAAAGACGCGAGGTATTGGGGAAATACTTCGTCCGATTCACCGATAAAAACGGCGTCAACGTCTGGATGTTTCAGCAGTTGCTCGTACATTATCGTGGCATGATTGCCGCCAATAACAACGGGCACATCCGGTAAAATATTCTTGGTGCATTGCGCCACCTTCAGCATCATGGTTTGGTGAAAGGTCATGCCGCTGATGCCCACCACGTTCGGCTTGAATGCACGAAGTTCAGCGCAATAGTTCTCTTCGTCATAACCAAATGAGAAAAAATCAAGTATCTTCGGCGTATGCCCGGCCTTCCGGACGGCGGCGGCCAATGCCAATAAACTGTAGGGAGGGGTCGCATAAGAAAACGCTTTTTCGCGTTCATAATATATCCCCGGCATTATCAGCAATACATTCATTTGGGCACCAGAATCCCCGAATGGGATTTTATTTGCAACCTATTTTATCCTTGTCAGGCCGCACCGCTTGCCCGGCGGCCTTCAGCGGGCCGTGTTTGCCAAACAAGAAAAAATGGCATTAAATGGCGCAACAGGCTCACATTGAATCTGCCATGGAAAACAGGGGAAGGTCAAAGATGATTCAAATCGCCATCATCGGCAGCGGACAGATTGGCAGCAGGCACCTGCAGGGGGTTGCGCTGCTAAAAAGGGAATGCGCCGTGCACCTGGTTGGCTCAACGGCGGCTGCCATCTCAATGGCCCAAAAACGGTATGCCGAAGTTATCTCTAAGCGCTCCCCGCAAAAACTCCACACGTATATCAGCATCAATCGCCTTTCGATGGATATCGACGTTGCAATAATTGCCGGGACGGCCGATGTGCGGAAAGATGTGCTTCAAACGCTACTGAAGCGGTGTCACGTTAAGAATATAATTTTTGAAAAAGTTTTATTTCAAAAAATGAACGATTATGACGAGGCAAAACGGCTTATTAAAAAACACAAAATACATGCGTGGGTCAATTGCGCGCGCAGAATGTGGCCGGGGTATCGGAAAATACGCGGCTGTTTTCCGGCGGATTCAATATTGCGGTTGTCCGTGACCGGCTCCCGATGGGGCCTTGGGTGCAATGCCATCCATATGATCGATATGCTTTCGTTCCTTGGCGGGGGAATTGAATATCAAGTGTTCACCGATAGGCTCGATAAGAAAATCCTGCGGGCAAAGCGCAAGGGTTTTGTCGAATTCACGGGTGAATTTCACGGGCAGTTCAAGGGAGGGGCGGCGTTTAATCTTGTTTCCCATTACGGGGGCGCCTTGCCGTTGTTGGTGTCAATTGAAAGTGAGAATACCAGGTGCCTCATAGCTGAAGAGCAGGGTCATTGCTGGATTGCCACGGCCCGGAAGAAGTGGAAATGGGAAAAAGTTCCCTTTAGCGCCCCTCTTCAGAGCCGGCTAAGCAATGTCGTCATCGACAGCATCCTTGAGAGGGGAGAATGCGATCTCACGCCGTTTGCGGAGTCGGTTCAGCTGCATTTGCCAATGATCCGGGGATTTTCGGAGTTTTTGCGCCCCCGCCGGCCGGCCGACGGCGACTGGAATTGCCCGATAACCTGACTTGCGACTCACCCTTCGATAGAAATAGTGAAAATATTCGCGTTATTTTCGGTTTCGCCAAGTGTGCCACAATACGCTGAATAATAAAGCAATGGCAATAATTCCCTGTTGGTGTTACATTTAACCCTAATGGTAATTTTTCATTTTCCGATATATCTTGCTAGAGATATGCAGAATTGATATGAAGTTTATGGCATCTATTGTAGGCGTCAACTTCAATATCATCGACCAAGTGGAGTTGAAATGAAAAGAAACAGAGGATTTGGTGCTCCCGAGGATATTGACATTCTCTCCTATGTGCTGAAACTAAAGCAGTACTGGCGGAGTTTTCTGCTTGCATTCGTTATCGGTATCTGCGGAGGTTACTACATTCTTCTCAAGTCCCTTCCGTCGCCTTCAACGCAGGCGGTTTTGGAAATAGGTTTTCCCGAAATCGGCAGCGGCAAATACCCGAATGGCAACCGGTTTGATAAAAATGATTTAATATCCACCGTTATCATCCGCAAGGCGGTCGATGCCATTCCCGAGCTGGGCAAAAGCGGCCGATGGTCCCTTGAATCCCTTTCCCACGCTCTTGTCCTCTCCCCCGTGTATCCATTGGAAATTCAACTTGCGGTAGACGCGCTTTCACGTTCAGCGAAATTGTCTTCCTCGGATGTGGTCGCGAATTATGAGAAAATCAACAGCTATTATCCCTCAAAATTCACGATTTCTTTTCATCCCGCACCGTCGATGCCCATGACTCTCCAGAAAAAATTTCTGGAAGAGCTTATCAAGCAATACTCCACGTTTGTGTTGGAATCCCGCATTCCGCTTTCACTGCATTATTTCCAGGCGGGACAGATGACGGGCGAAACGGACAATGTGGCCGCCTATGGTTACTTGGCGGCGGCTTTGGAAGAAATAGACGATCAAATCGCCACTGTCGCGAAAAGAACATCCATTAGCGCAATTAATTTTGGCGGCGCCGAAAACGTTAAACAATCAAACCGCGTTATCGGCAATGATGATGAGTTTATGCGGTCGTCCACGCCGTCCAACTCATTATTACTGCAAAAGATCAAGATGGAGATGGCGTCCATTGAGCATCTCATCTTCAATGAAAAAACAGTGTCCAACCTCGATGAATTCCGAAACAAATTGGTAAGCGATATTTCATTGCTCTCCGCCGAAATAGACATAAAGAAAAGACAGGCTGAATATAAGATAAGCTTGGCGCGCATTCCAAACGAAGGCGCCCCGACGCGCATTCACGGTGAAAACACCCAGAAGGCGAACGAGAGTTCACCCGAAAACATTCAGAATGCCGACAAAACGATTATGGGGATATTGCTTAGCTATAACTCCCAATATTATTCTTTAATGAATGAGACGAACGTCATTTTCGATGATATCTCCAGGATGGAAGGCAAGTTGGCAAAGCTGAAAGAACACTTGAAGCTGCTTGATGCCATCGGCCCCATGCAGAACGGCACCTTTGACGCGCGCAACAAGGCCCTTGGTGAGCATCTCAAGTTGGTTCAGGGATATTTTGCGGCCTTTATCGATGAGCTTGCGGGCAGTACCAAAGCCGCTTACGCCGGGTATCGTCCACCGGTCGCCAATTCCTCGGTTATGGCGGTCATGGCGAGTATATCCCTTCTCCATGTTCTTATGGCCGGGTGCGGCGCGGTATTGCTTGTGATGGTTTTTCATCTGGCGAAAATTGTAATCAGCGATGCCGAAGCGCAACGGCAGGCCGCCTTCCCGGCGCCGCAGGAAATTGGCGGCACGCCAAAGGTTAACATTAAAAAATAGGGCCGGTGCCGGTTTTCAATGGCCGTCGTCCCCCGGTGGTTTCCGGGGCGGTGGCGCAGCCCGTTTTTTCCTCATTGTAATTTCGGTGAATCCGCCGTGCCATACGCTTCTCCGTTGTTTTAAGGGGCGAATGGTTTAGAATATGCACCATGCAACCGGGCGTGACAAGCGTTTATATTTCGGGTGCGGGCGGTTTTCTTGGATCGGCCCTTAAAGCGGCGCTTCCGGCGGGAATGCGCATTATCCCCATCCCCACCAATGATCTTTTGAGAGAAAATGCCACCTTCTGTTTTGAACCGGGCTCGGTGGTGCTGCATCTGGGCGCGCGCGTGCACATTATGCATGAAACCGCGGCAGACCCGCTGGAAGAATTCAGAAAAGCAAACGTGCGTTCCACCGCGCGGCTGGCGAAGGCTGCCATTGAATGCGGTGTTGCCGTTTTTGTCTTCGTCAGTTCGGTGGCGGTATTTGGCCGTTTCAGCAAAGGCTTCATTCCTGACGGCACGCCGTCCCGCCCCGATGATCCGTACGGTCAAAGCAAATGTGAGGCTGAACAGGCATTACTCGCCCTCTTTGCTTCACAGCGGAATTCAGGCTGCGTGATTCTCCGCCTTCCAATGGTGTATGGACCGGAGAACAAGGGGAATATGTTGCCGTTGCTAAAAATGGCCTCCAAGGGAGTACCGATGCCGTTGGGCGCGGTTCGCGGTAAACGAAGCATGCTCTATTCGGGCAACTTTGCGGATGCCATTTTCGCCATCATCCAGGCGCCCCGCATGAAACCGCCGATGGTGCGCACCTATTTCCTAAACGATGGCGTGGATCTCACCAGTGCCGAGCTCTACACCGCCATTTGCCGCACCTGCTCCGGGAAACGGGGCATATTTTTCTTGCCCCGTTGGTTGTTAGGTTCGATTGCAGTCATTTTCGCCGCTGTTGAACGGATAACGGGGTGGCGGATGATGCTTACTCCCGAAACCGTTTCGCGGCTTTTTGACGAGTACCGTTTTTCCGCCCAACAGTTTATGGTTGATTATGGTTGGCGGCCCCCTTTCACCCCTGAAGAGGGGATTAAGGAAACCGTTGTTTGGTACAAAACAAAAAAAGACCAAAATTCTTAAAAAATCAAGCTGTTGGCGATGTTTGAAAGTGCCTGCCACCCCCGCGAAACTGGCGGTACGGTTTATCGTAATAAGCGCGATAGGCTTGGATTATGTCCCGGCTTTGCGCCGTGGTACAATCAAGGTCTATGCTTGATGACCAGTCCGTGCCCAAGCGAGAAATGCCCCTGCGGAGCAAGCTCCGCCGCGGTATATTCATTCTTCCTTCCCTTATCACCACCCTCAGCTTTTTCTGCGGATTTTATGCGCTGATCGCCTCGTTCAACGGGGATTATTATCACGCGGCGATTGCCATTATCCTGGCGGGGTTGTTCGATTTCCTCGATGGCAAGGTGGCGCGGCTCACCAACACCGCCACTAATTTTGGCATGGAGTACGATTCGCTTTCCGATTTGATGTCGTTCGGCATCGCCCCCGGTTTTCTTGTCTACTCGTGGGCGTTGCAGCCGTACGGGCGTATTGGATATATGGCGGCGTTTCTTTACGTCATTTGCGGCGCGCTCCGTCTGGCGCGGTTCAATACGCTGGCGCATTCCGGGCTTGGACAGGGAAGGTTCGTGGGGCTGCCGATACCCGGTGCCGCGATGGTGGTCGCCTCGATGGTCATCATGACCAAGGATTTTTTCCTGCTGGAAAAGTTGCCGCCAACGGTGCTGGTCGCCACGGTGTACGCGCTGGCCTTTCTGATGGTCAGCAACGTGCGCTATTTCAGCGCCAAGCAGATCGATTTCAGCCGCCGCAGGCCGTTTAGCATCCTCGTTTTCATGGTACTTGCCGTCTATGTTTTGGCGGTGATGCCGGAGCTGATGCTCTTTATCGTGACGGTTGGCTACGCGGCGTCCGGCCCCATCGAATGGATCGTTTCCAAGCTGCTCCACCGCGATCAGTCCGCCGCCGAAACGCCGCGTCACCAGCACAAATAGCGCTGCCGCACAACGGCGCGCCGTATCGTACCGTCGTAAACGCCAAGGGGGGATGTTGCGGGTGCTCGAACAGTTACGCGCTTTCTGGCCCGCTGAATTACACGGCAAACTTTTTCTCGTCGGCGGCGCCGTGCGCGACTTCCTTTTGCAATCCCCGCGCAACGACGCCGACATGGTGGCGCTGGTTTCCCCCGATGTTCTTGCAAAGTTGGGCTTCGTCCGCGTGGAAGGCGTGAGCACCCAACCAATATGGGCGCGGACGGCCGCCGGTGTGGGGCGGATGGAGGTGTGGCCGCTTGACTCGGCCATGCCGCTGGAAATGGAGCTTGCAAGGCGCGATTTCACCATCAACGCCATCGCCATGAGGCTGGACGGAACGATAATAGATCCGCTGGGGGGCGCGGCGGCGCTTCTGGAAAAGCGGCTGACCGCTTGCTCAACGCACAGTTTCCGCGACGACCCGATACGGCTGTTCCGCGCATTCCGCTTTGAATGCGCGGGGTACGTCATGGACGAGGGGACGAAGCGGCTCATATCCGGCCACGAATGGGAAGACGCGTTGAGACGTGTTCCGGTGGAACGGTTTTCGCGCGAGATGGAAAAAGCGTTTGCGCAGGACAAGCCGTGGCTCTTTTTCAACTTGATGACGAAGCATGACGCGGGACGGGGTTATTTTCCCGAACTGTTCCGCATGGCATCGGTGCCCGCCGGACCGAAGGAGTATCACCCGGAGGGGGATCTGTTTACCCACTCGCAGGAGGCGTTGGAGCGGGCGTCAGCGCTTTCGCCCGATCCGCTTACCCGCTTCGGGGCGTTTATGCATGACATCGGGAAATTGGAAACGGATCCCGCGCAGTACCCCAGGCATCACAACCACGACAAGGCGGGGGCGCCCTTGGCGAAACAGATAGGCGTGCGAATGCGGCTTCCCGGCGATTGGGTGAAGACGGCGGTAGCCGCCAGTAATCTGCATCAAACGGCGGGGCTGTGGCCGGAATTGCGCGATACCACCAAGCTGAGGTTGGCCGAAAACGCCGTGCGGAAGGGGATGGAGCGGCGATTGCCGGTGATCGTCCGTGCCGACCGGGGAAACTTCGACGAGGCGCAGTGGGCGCACGCGGTGAATGCCGCCATTATGACGGTGAAAGAGTTGGGCATCGACCCGCGCATCTTTGAGGAGTGTAAGGACGACGACTGGTGCATAACCGAATGCCCGCTGCACAAGCGCGGAAAAAAGTGCCCTATGCCGGTCGCCGACCGCCCCTCATTTCTTATTCAGCGCCGCGTGGACAAATATCGCGAATTGATAGGCCCCAAGCAGGGCTAGTTGTTTCATTTTTGCTGACGATTGACCATGGCGACATGAAAGGACCGGAAAAAACATATGAACACCCCAACCATTGAATATGGTGAGCGGATACAGGATTTCCCATCTTTGGCGGAGCTTTATCGCGCCACCGGGCTTGGCAACAGTCGAACTCCCGAACAGGTTCGGATGGTATTCGAGAATAGCCGCTACGCGGTAACGGCTTTTTGTGACGATGTGATAATTGGCGCGGGCCGGTCTTTCGGCGATGAATTTGATTGCGCGGTTATTTGCGATCTCGCGGTCATGCCCGCGTTTCAGGGGCAAGGCATCGGGGAACAGATGCTCAAACGGCTTATAGAAAAGGTGAAACACCATCAGCGAATCGTTCTATATGCCAAGCCGGGCACGGAAGAGTTTTATCGCAAGTTTGGCTTTAGCAAAATGAAGACAGCCTTCATGACTTCGTATCTTCTGGATACGGTTAAAGCGCGCCAAACGGGGTTTATTGAATGACTGGCCGCATATAAGGGCAAATCGCTAACCGAAAAGGGTTTATTCTTTCCCTTCGTCTTCGGCAAATGGCCTACATATCCAGCGGCGGTTCCTCGATATCCGGGCTGCCCTGCGGGCGGATTATGCCGGTGCCCATGAAGTGACGCAGCGCTTTCGGCAGGCGGACGTTTCCTTCCACCGTTTGATAGTTTTCCAGAATGGCGACCATCGTGCGGCCGATGGCCAGCCCGCTGCCGTTGAGGGTGTGTATATACTCCGGCTTTGCCTTCGCGTCGCGCTTGAATTTGATGTTGGCGCGGCGGGCCTGAAAATCGGTGAAGTTGCTGCACGACGAGATTTCCACATAGCGGTTCATGCTCGGCAGCCAGACCTCGATATCGTAGGTCTTCGCCGCCGAGAAACCCATGTCGCCCGTGCACAGCGCCAGCACGCGGTACGGCAGGTCGAGCTTTTGTAAAATTTGTTCCGCGTCGGCGGTCAGCGTTTCCAGTTCGGCCCAGCTCTCCTCCGGCTTGACCAGCTTGACGATCTCCACTTTGTTGAACTGGTGCTGGCGGATTATGCCGGCGGTCACCTTGCCGTAGCTGCCGGCCTCGCGGCGGAAGCAGGGGGTGTAGGCGCAGAATTTTTTAGGAAGTTCGTCCGCCGATAAAATCTCATCCGCGTGGATGTTCGTTACCGGCACTTCAGCGGTGGGAATGAGATAGTATTC
>JAHFEK010000034.1 GCA_023248495.1 Nitrospinales bacterium | reverse complement strand
CCGCATCCACATCATTACCGGGGCGGTGAGCAGCGCGGCGAATATCGTTCGTTCGGTGAACAAGGCGGGGCTGGATGTGGACGACATAATCGTGGAGCAGCTCGCCAGCGCCGAGGCGGTGTTGGATGCCGACGAGCGCGATTTGGGCGTGGCGCTCGTCGATATAGGCGGCGGCACCGCGGACTTGGCGCTTTTCTCCGAAGACGCGGTGAAATACACCTCGGTTATTGCGGTGGGGGGCAATCATATCACGAGCGATCTCGCCATCGGGCTGCGCACGCCGCAGGTGGAAGCGGAAAAGATCAAGCGCAAGCACGGGTGTGCCGTGGCGGCGATGGTGAAAAGCGGCGAACTGGTGGAAATTCCCAGCATGGGCGGGCGCGAGCCGCGCGTAATCAAGCGCGACGTTCTGTGCGAGATCATCGAGCCGCGCGTGGAAGAAATGTTTCAGATGATTTACCACGACCTCGAAACGTCGGGTTATCTGGGCATCATTCCGTCGGGCCTCGTGATCACCGGCGGCGCGGCGATGCTGGAGGGGATGCCGGAAGTGGCCGAGCGGGTTTTCGGCTTGCCGGTGCGCCGGGGCAATCCCAAAGGAGTGGGGGGGCTGGTGGATGTGGTGAACTCGCCGCAGTACGCAACGGCGGTGGGATTGTTGCTGTTCGGCATGAAGCTGCGCCGTCACGGGCCGCCACGGCCGTTAAAGGGGCGCAACCTCTTCAATAACGTCACGGACCGGATGAAAGGCTGGATAGAGGATTTCTTTTGAACATTGTTAAGTAAACGGGGATAACGTTTAACATTTTTTTTGGGGGTAACGAGTCATGGGGTTCGAGTTTGACAAGAAGGACGGGAGTTCGCAGCCATCGTTCAAGTTTTCCGACAGCACCCACAGCAACGCGCGGATCAAGGTGATCGGCGTGGGCGGCGGCGGGTGCAACGCGGTGAGCGCGATGATGAGCCACGTCATTTCCGGCGTCGAGTTCATCATATGCAACACCGACGCCCAAGCGCTAAGCAAATCGCGCGTGCCGGTGAAAATGCAGATTGGCGGGCAATTAACCCGAGGGTTGGGCGCCGGGGCGAACCCTGAAGTGGGCCGAAAGGCGGCGATGGAAGACGCCGACGCCATCCGCGCCATGCTGGAAGGGGCGGATATGGTGTTCGTCACCGCCGGCATGGGGGGCGGCACCGGCACGGGGGCTGCGCCGGTCATAGCCGACATTGCCCGCAAGCTCGGTATCCTTACCGTTGGCGTGGTCACCAAGCCGTTCGTTTTTGAAGGACAAAAGCGCGGCAAACAAGCCGAATCCGGGCTTGATGAACTCAAACGCGCCGTCGACACCCTTATCACCATTCCGAATCAGCGGTTGCTGGGAGTGGTGGACAGAAAGACCACCTTGAAAGAAGCGTTCCAAACCGCCGACATGGTGCTGTGCAACGCGGTGCGGGGCATTTCCGAAATTATCACCGTGCCCGGTCTTGTTAACGTGGACTTCGCCGATGTGCAGACCATCATGAGCGAAATGGGGCAGGCCCTTATGGGCACCGGCATCGGCACCGGCGAAAACCGAGCCCGCGAAGCGGCGCAGAAGGCGATCAGCTCGCCGTTGCTGGAAGATACCTCTATCGAAGGGGCCCGCGGCATCCTGATCAATGTCACCGGCGGCGACAATCTGACGCTGTTCGATGTGAACGATGCCGCGATGGAAATCCAGAAGGGAGCCCACGAAGACGCCAACGTGATCTTCGGCGCGGTAATCGACGAAAACCTGAAGGACGAAGTGTACGTCACCGTCATCGCCACCGGCTTCAACCGAGCCGCCGCGATGCGCGAAATGCCCGCGGCGCAAGCCGAAGGAATAATGGCTGTCGCGCAACAGGCGGTGGCGCAGGCCGCGCCGGGTCTGGCGCAGACTGCCGCATCCTTTTCAATGGGGGCTGGGCGCCAGCCGATAAGCAATATCCCTTTCAGCCCCGGCAAGACGGGAAAAGGAAACAAGCCGCTGGTGGCTATCGATCTCGCGGAATTCGCCGACGAGCTCGACATCCCGGCCTTCATTCGCCACCGTCAAGCCGACTGACCGAAAGAGGAAAAGATGGACAGGAAAACGTTAATGATGGCGAGCAAGATTAGCAATAGCGGCTTGCGGAGCGATATTATGATCCTGCGCAACAACCTCAAGCAGTTGGTGCAGACCAGCAAGCGCAACACCGAGATACAGCATAAGATAGACGAGGTTGGCGAAGCCGCGGTGCGCTGTGAAGACCTGGAGACATTGGCCGCGAAGACGACCGATTCGTTGCGGGAGTCGTTCGGCCTGACGGTGGTCACCTATTGCCTTGAGCACGGCTACCGGGATTTGCTGCCACCCCCAATGGAGCACCTTCCGTCCCCCGCCGCAGACCGCCTGTTCTTTATGGAGCAGGAACGGCTCGACGGTATTTTTGCGCAGATGTCGCCCCTGCTGCACGGGCGGCTGGAACATGGCAGCGTCCATTTCTTCGGCATACGGGAATTGCGCCGGATTCGCTCGGAGGCGCTGATTCCCCTGGTGTATGGCAACCGCGTGATTGGCAGCCTGAATCTTGGCAGCAATGATCCCGTACGCTATAGCGAAGGAAACGCGACTGATTATCTCCGCCGTTTGGCCCAGGTAACCGCCCTCGCGATGGTAAACCTGCGGTTGCGGCATACCCAAGGCGAGACGGCCCTGCCGTTGACGGTACAAGGATAAAGCCCCGGTTTATTGGTTTTTTTCAAGAACCCGGTTTCCGGCGCACCCCCGCCGGAGGCCGGGCCTCCCCCGATGTCATGCCGGGCTTGACCCGGCACCAAGAAATATTTTCAAAGCTTCCCCCCTCGGCCCAGCGGGCCGATCCTGCTTGGCGCTTCCCTGGAAAATAAAGAAAGTTTGGATAATATCCCTGGGTGCCGGACCGGTGTCCGGCATGACAGCAATGGAAATTTCGGAATCCGGATCAACCAACCGGCGGGTAGTTGCTGGGCGAACCCTCGTAGACCATGCTGCAACAGGCGGCGCAGCTTTTAAAAATTTTCCGCTCTTTCAATTCGCGCCGGAAGCGGATCATTTTTTCGTTATTCCAGAGCTCCATGAACGGCGTCCGCCGTATGTTCCCCACCGTGTAGTTGCTGCACGGGAAAACATCGCCGTAGGCGGAAAGCGCCGCGGAACTCCACGGCGTGTAGCAGGCTTTGTTTCCCATGTCGAGCCGCGCTTCGTAGACCGCCAGCACGTCGCCGTCGGTGAGGCCCGGCGGGGTGATGCGCAATTGCACTTTTGAGTGTTTTTCCCGCAGGCGCATCTTTTCAAGCTGCCGCCGCAATTCCGCCACGTCGAAGTTATCCGCGGAAACGGGGGAGACGTCCCGCGTAATTGCATCCGTCATCGCCAATCGGTCGGTGGCCGGGATGCCGTAATAGGTGATTGGGTTGAACATATCCACTCCGGCTTCCCCTGCCAGCGCGTACATGTCGTCCAGCATCGCCACGTTGTGCGATGTGATGACGCATTTCAACCAGACCAGCGGAAACGTTTTCCCCGCGCGTTTTTTCGCCGCCACGAAATGACGCACGTTTCCCATGATTTTTTCGAACGACCCGGGGACTTGCACAATCCCGTCATGGCGCGGTCCCAGCGCCTCCAGCGAAATGCCGACAGACGCCATGCCGCTCGAAAAAAGCGTGCCGCAGCCGAGCCGGACGAATTCATCCGCGATTTCCTCCTTCAGCAATATGCCGTTGGTCACCAGATAAACCTTGTGACGCCGCGCCGCGTGCCGCGTCAGTTCCATGATGTCTTTGCGCAGCAACGGTTCGCCGCCGGTGAAGACGATGAGTCCCAACCCGCTAATCTGATCCACCACGCGGTTAATCTCGTCCGTGGTCAGTTCTTCCCCCTTTTTTTCGTTCAGGCGCGGGTCATCCAGGATGTTGAGGAACTGGCACATGTTGCAACGGAAGTTGCAGCGGTAGGTCAGTTCCACAAAGAGCGA
The DNA here is from genome assembly GCA_023248495.1 of Nitrospinales bacterium. Taxonomy (GTDB): domain Bacteria; phylum Nitrospinota_A; class UBA7883; order JACRGQ01; family JACRGQ01; genus JACRGQ01. The sequence continues at coordinate 25,353 of JAHFEK010000034.1, read as the reverse complement.
CAGGGGGCGGAAGGCGCGTCCGCCGCCGAAGCGGTAGGGGAGTTTCGCATAGGTTTCCACGGCGAAGTTATACAGTTTGGAGTAGTTCATCGTGGCTTCCAGTATAACAAACGGGGCGGCTCGGTGGTTTGGAGTATAATGCGCATGTTACGGTATCGTAAATAACGGATCGTTTCTTTAACCATACGGAGGTTGCCGATGTCAGAGCCGAAAGTAGCCAAAAAAGGACCCTATGTACAACACGCCGAAGTGGGCACCTATCACTGGTGCGCCTGTGGCCATTCAGCCAAACAGCCGTTTTGCGATGGTTCGCACAAAGGGACGGGCATGGCCCCGCTGAAGGTGGAAGTGAAAGAGGCCGGAAATTTGCCGTGGTGCGGCTGCAAGCACACCAAGACCCCGCCTTATTGCGACGGCACGCACACAAAGCTGTAAGAAAATTGGGAGGTACGTCATGGCGGAACCGAAAATAGCCCAAAAGGGCCCCTATGTGCTCGAAACCGAAGCGGGTACCTATATCTATTGCGGTTGCGGCCTTTCGAAGACCCAGCCGTTCTGCGACAACAAGCACAAAGGAACCGAATACCAAGGTCAGCCGGGTGTTGCGATGCGCGTGGATGTGGAAGAAGACGGCACAAAGGCGTGGTGCGGCTGCAAGCACACCAAGACCCCGCCCTATTGCGACGGCACGCACACAAAGCTGTAATTTACGTTGCTGTTATTCAGAGCCCGCGGCGAAGAATCCCTTTCCGGAAAGGGATTCTTCGCCCGCGGCTCAGGATGACACCTCAATAAAGAAAACGATGAACCCGGAAACGTTCTCCATTGGCGGGAAAAAGATTTCCCCCGCGCGTCCGCTCATCATGGGGGCGCTCAACGTCACGCCGGACAGCTTTTCCGACGGCGGCAGGTTTTTTCACAAAACCGCAGCCGTGAAACGCGCCCTCGCGATGATCGAAGAGGGGGCGGATATTCTGGATATCGGCGGCGAATCATCCCGCCCCGGCGCGCGCCCCGTATCGGAAAAAGAGGAGTTGCGCCGCGTCATTCCCGTGATCGAGGCGATACGGAAGAAAAGCCCCATCCCCATTTCAATTGATACCGCCAAGGCGGCGGTGGCGGCGTCGGCGGTGGCGGCGGGCGCGACGATCATTAATGATATCGGCGGATTCGGCGATCCCGCCATGTTGGCGGTGGCGGCGCGGCACAAGCTGCCGGTGGTGGTGATGCACATGCGCGGCAGTCCGCGCACCATGCAAAAGAATCCCCGCTATAAAGATGTGGTGGCGGAGGTTTGCCTCTGGCTTGCCGAACGGAGCGCCATGCTGAAAATGCGGGGGGTGACGAAAATCATCGTCGATCCCGGTATCGGGTTTGGGAAAACCGTGGCGCATAATGTGGCGTTAGCGGCCGGTTTTTCGCATATTGCGTCGATTGGCTATCCGGCGCTGCTCGGCGCTTCGCGTAAATCGTTCATCGGCGCGATTACCGGCGCGGGGGTGGAGGATCGGCTTCCCGGCACGTTGGCGGCGCATCTGTGGGGGGTATCGGCGGGGGCGTCCATCGTGCGGGTGCACGATGTGGCGGCACACCGGCAGGCTCTTGATATTTTTTTATCTTTTAAAAAAGATGCTTCCCCTGGGTCAGGGTCAAAGTCCCTATAATTCAACGTATTTCATTGCTTTCCGCTTTATATTTCGTATATAATCTGAAACGGTTAGCGGGTTTCCAAATACGTGGCGTTTCATCTTCTGTAAGGGGTAGTAAGGGTATGAAAAATCTCAGTCTCTCCATGAAGATGTCGGTTATCTTCGCCGTCTTGATCGTTGTCTCCCTCGTCATCGCCGCAGTTGGCATTAACCGCCTTTATTACATTAACGAGCACGTCGACGAAGTGGTGGGGCTTTCAGAAAAGCTGGCTCTTACCTCAAAAATATATGAAAAGGCCATTTGGTGCGTTCGCGTGGAAAAGAACATCATCTTTGCCCCCTCCATGGAAAAAAAGGGGGAATGGGAAGCCAAGTTCAATAACTATGTGGGAGAGATGAAGGACTCTGAAAAAGAGCTTGATGCACTGTTGAGCGAAGAAGCTAAAAAAATGCTGCGTGAGTACGATGAAAAGTGGGCCGCCTACGAGGCGAACGCCCGGAAGATCATCGAGCTTTCCAAAACCTATGGCGGCATTCAATTGGCCGATGGCAGCGCCACACTGGAACAGCGGAAGAACTTCATACGGGCCGCCGATCTTTCGCAGGTAACCGGCAGGAAGATAATCGATGAGATGGAGGGATCCCTCAACGGGCTTCGTGATCGTTACAAGGGCCAAGTTAAACAAGCGGAAGCCGACTCTGAGAAAGCTCTTACCTCAACCCTTTGGCTGCTTATCATCGTTTCCTCTATCGGCATTCTTTCCGGCTTGGCATTGGCGGTTATCATCCTCCGCTCGGTTACCAAGAACCTTGGGGGGGTGATGGAAGGGTTGTCGGAAGGCTCCGGCCAGGTTCACGGCGCCAGCGGCCAGTTGAGCGAGACCAGCCAGCAGATGGCGGAAGGGGCGAGCGAACAGGCGGCGAGCATCGAAGAGACCTCATCGTCGCTGGAAGAGATTTCCTCCATGACGAAGCACAACGCGGACAACAGCAACGCGGTGAGCAACCTGATGAGCGAGACCAAGCGCGGGGTCGATAAAGGTTCCGGCCAGATGAAAGAACTGGTGACGGCGATGGGCGACATCAAAAAGGCCTCCGATGATATCGCGAAGATCATCAAGGTTATCGAAGAGATCGCGTTCCAGACGAACCTTTTGGCGCTGAACGCGGCGGTGGAAGCGGCGCGGGCGGGCGAACACGGCAAGGGCTTTGCCGTCGTGGCCGAGGAAGTGCGGAACCTGGCGCAGCGCGCGGGGACGGCGAGCAAGGACATCGCGCAGCTTATCCAGAACGCGGTATCGAAAGCCGACAGCGGCAACGAGATAACGGTGCAGGTTGCGAAGTCGTTGGAAGAGATCGCCACCGGCATCAAGAAGGCGGGGGATTTGGCGGCGGAAGTTGCGGCGGCGTCGGTTGAGCAGGCGCAGGGGGTCGAGCAGATCAATAAGGCGATAACGCAGATGGATAGCGTGACGCAGCAGAACGCGGCGAACGCGGAAGAGGCGGCCAGCAGCAGCGAAGAGCTATCGGCGCAGGCCGAGCTTTTGAACAGTCATGTGCAGGAACTGACGGCGGTGATCTTTGGCGGCGAGCACGGAACGCACGCTCCCGCGGTGGCTCCGGCACGGAAGCCCGCTCCTGCGGCACGCCCTGCGGCGAAACCGATGGGTAAACCGATGGCGAAGCCGAAGGGGCTTCCCGCGCCGCGCAAGCCGGCTCCCGCCCCGGCGTCGAAAGGGCCGAGGTCGGTGAAAGCCGAAGAGGTCATTCCGTTCGACGACGATGATTTCAAGGAATTTTAAACTCTCTTTTAGGTGGGTACCCAATTTATTGGGTACATCGGCCCCTAGGGCCGACAGGCCGGCGCTTCGCGCCATTGTACACATTAAAATGTGTACCCACCAAGAACAGCCAATGTTCAAGCTGGGAGATATGCCCACCCTGAAACTTTCCGTTTCATTTGGGCCTTGAAAAAGATACGTTTAAATCCCAAAAAGTGGATTAGAATATCGCAAGATAATTGCTTCACATAAACCGGTGTATTGACGTATTAGATGTATTAAAGGGAGAAATATGAAAAACCTTAGTCTTGCGATGAAGATGGCCGCGGTCTTCGCCATTCTGATAATCGTCTCCATTGTCATTGCGGTGGTCGGCCTCAACCGCATGGGGGCCATTCAGGAAAATATCAATAAGTTGTCTAGCCTGCAAAAGAAAGCAGGCATAGTGAACACCATTTATGCCAACTTCATGATGACGGTTCGCTGCGAAAAGAACTTCATCATCGAATATAACGCGGCCAACAATCAGGGATGGGTTGACAGGCGTAATAATGCCTACAACACAGTGAAAGAACACGAAAAGGAACTAAAGGAAATATCCAGCGAATCCGCCCGGGTGATGGTGGACGAGTTCGACGCGAAATTCGAGGTCTATTACGCGGGGGTTAAAGAGGTCTTCAGGTTGTGTGCCGACGTGGATGCCACCACGGCCCTTGGCGACGCCAATACCCCAGCCATACATAAAATACGCACCGATATGATGACCGCCATCAAACTGTCCATGGATACCAACCGCCCGCTGCTGGTGGCGGCCGAGAAGGAATTGAACGACTTGGTCGATCTATACGATAAGCAGGCCCAGGCGGCGAGGGCCGAATCGGACGCCGCGTATGCCGCCACAAAAACAATGGTGATGCTTACCGCGATTATCGGCATTCTTTCCGGCCTCGCATTGGCGGTAATCATCCTCCGCTCCGTCACCAAGAGCATAAACGAAGTGATGGAAGCGTTGACGGAGGGGGGCCAACAGGTTACCTCCGCCAGCGGCCAGCTTAGCGAAACCAGCCAGCAGATGGCGGAAGGGGCGAGCGAGCAGGCGGCGAGCATCGAAGAGACCTCATCGTCGCTGGAGGAGATTTCCTCCATGACGAAGCACAACGCGGACAACAGCAACGCGGTGAACAACCTGATGAGCGAGACCAAGCGTGGGGTCGATAAAGGGTCCGGCCAGATGAAAGAACTGGTGACGGCGATGGGCGACATCAAGAAGGCCTCCGACGACATCGCGAAGATCATCAAGGTTATCGAAGAGATCGCGTTCCAGACGAACCTTTTGGCGCTGAACGCGGCGGTGGAAGCGGCGCGGGCGGGCGAACACGGCAAGGGCTTTGCCGTCGTGGCCGAGGAAGTGCGGAACCTGGCGCAGCGCGCGGGGACGGCGAGCAAGGACATCGCGCAGCTTATCCAGAACGCGGTATCGAAAGCCGACAGCGGCAACGAGATAACGGTGCAGGTTGCGAAGTCGTTGGAAGAGATCGCCACCGGCATCAAGAAGGCGGGGGATTTGGCGGCGGAAGTTGCGGCGGCGTCGGTTGAGCAGGCGCAGGGGGTCGAGCAGATCAATAAGGCGATAACGCAGATGGACAGCGTGACGCAGGCAAATGCGGCGAACGCGGAAGAGGCGGCCAGCAGCAGCGAAGAGCTTTCGGCGCAGGCGGAAGTATTGAACTCGAATGTTTTGCAGCTTGGGGCGGTTATTTTCGGCGGCGAGCATGGATCGCGCGCCCCGGCGGCGGCTCCGGCACGGAAGCCCGCTCCTGCGGCACGCCCTGCGGCAAAACCGATGGGTAAACCGATGGCGAAACCGAAGGGGCTTCCCGCGCCGCGCAAGCCGGCTCCCGCCCCGGCGTCGAAAGGGCCGAGGTCGGTGAAAGCCGAAGAGGTCATTCCGTTCGACGACGACGATTTCAAGGAATTTTAATTGATTTGTCATTCTGAGCCATAGGCGAAGAATCTCTTTCCGGAAAGAGATTCTTCACCTGCGGTTCAGGATGACAGCCACAGGGCCGACATGTTTGGCGCTTCGCGTCAATGTCATGCTTGAGAGCATGTACCCACCGGGAGCGGGAAGGCGCGGTTCAGTTGAGCTGTGTGGACTTGGGGGCAGTCTGATTTACATCTTCGGCGGTCGGGTCAACCACAATTTTACTATTGAATGTTTCCACGGAAACAACCTTGCTATTGAATTTTTCCGCACCGGCTTTTGTTTCCATGATTTCCGCTTTTATCTTGCGGATTTCATCTTCCTCTAACGATTTATCCACGTGCAGTTTTGCTTCCCGCGCGGGGGCGGCGATTTCCTCTTTTAGTCCGTCCAAGGCTTTTTGGAATTCCTTGTAGGTGCGGCCGAATGTGCGCGCCACTTCGGGGAGTTTCGCCGGGCCGATGAATATCAGCGCAAGCACCGCGATAAGAGCCATCTCCGGCGCGCCTATTCCGAACATCAGGCTATCCCTCCCGGTTTGAAAATGGCAATCCCCTCATTTTGCGTGAAACCGGCCATACCCCAAAACGCTTTTAGGCGGGCTTGTGGGTGTTGGATTCCGCCGCGTCCTTCTTGTTGTCTTTTCCGTCTTCGCCCTTCATGGCTTTGGTGAAGTTGCGTATTCCCTGGCCCAGACCAGCGCCGAGTTGCGGCAACTTGTTGGCGCCAAACAGAATAAAGACAATAAGGAAGATAAGTAATAACTCGCTGAAACCTAATCCAAACATATGTATAATTCTAATCGCGTATCCCGCATAAAGCAAGCCAAAGCGGGATCGTGTTTCTATTGGAGGGGTATGCGTTTTTACATCAAAGTTTTCCGTTTGCCCGGAGGGATGCGTGGGCTCTGAGATAATTATCAATGTGGAGCCGTATGAAACCCGCGTGGCGCTTCTGGAAAACCGCAGTATCAGCGAAATTTATATCGAGCGCACCAAGGAAAAAGGAATCGCGGGGAACATCTATCGCGGCCGCGTGACCAAGGTGCTGCCGGGAATGCAGGTGGCGTTTGTCGACGTGGGGCTGGAAAAATCCGGCTTTCTCCACAAGAGCGACATCAATCTTACGGAGTACGGCATCGTCCCCGATTTTGGCAAATCGCCCGACGGGAATGAAGGGAACGATTCCCTGCTGGACGAACTGCCAAATCATAACGGCGCACCGAAGGAAATTCCCCCCATCGAGGATATTCTTCAAGAGGGGCAGGAGATCATGGTGCAGGTGGTGAAAGATCCCATCGGCACCAAGGGTACCCGGATCAGCTCGTTTATCACGCTGCCGGGACGGTATCTGGTCTTTATGCCGCTTGCGGCCCAGATCGGTGTTTCGCGCCGCATTGAAAACCAGGCCGAGCGTGAACGTCTGAAGGGGTTGGTTGACGAGCTGCGGAGTCCCGCGCATGGGTTCATCGTCCGTACCGCGGCCGAAGGGGTGTCGCGCGAAGAGCTTAAACGCGATATAGATTTTCTCTCCCGCATGTGGGAAACGATTCGGGTGAAAAACGAGCATGCCAAGGCGCCCTCGCTTGTCCATCGCGATCTTGACATCGTGCTCCGCTCTCTGCGCGATCTCTGCGGGCGCGATGTGGACCGGGTGGTCATCGATTCGCCGGAGGATTTCCAGCGCAGCGTGGAATTTATGAATACCGTTATTGGCGAAGCCCATGCGGCGATAGAACTGTACCGGGGGGGAGAGCCAATTTTCGAGGGGTACGGGCTGGAGCTTGAGATCGAGCGCGCGCTCGGGCGCAAGGTATGGCTTAAATCGGGCGGCTATATCGTCATAGACCAGACCGAGGCGCTTACCACCATCGACGTGAACACCGGAAAATTCGTCGGCAAGCGCAATCAGGAAGAGACCATCCTGAAGACCAATCTGGAGGCGGTGAAGGAAATCGTCTATCAACTCAAGCTGCGCAACCTGGGCGGGATCATTATCATCGACTTTATCGACATGGAAAAGGAGCCAAGCAAGGAAAAGGTCTACAAGACATTGGAGCAGGCGCTGAAGACCGACCGCAGCCGCACGAATATCATGCGGGTGTCCGAATTGGGGTTGGTGGAAATGACCCGCAAGCGAACCCGTGAGAGTTTGGCCAAAGTGCTCTGCCAGCCCTGTCCGCACTGCGATGGGAAGGGGATGATGAAAAGCCCCAAAACGGTTTGCTACGAAATATTCCGCGAGATCGAGCGCGCCACGCGCAAGAAGCCAAACGCGAAAAAAATACTTTTGGCGGTGCCGCCGCGCATCGCCGCCGCTTTATACGAGGAAGAGAATGATTATCTGGAGCGCCTTGAAAGCGAGCGGCAATTCAAATTCAAAATACGGGTTATGAAGGAAATGCCGGACGAGGAGTACGAAGTAACTGTGATGGATAACGGATGAACGATTCCGCGGCGGGGAGCGGCGGGGGTTTTCGCCACGGACCGGCCTAGTGGGCAGCATGGGGATGGGGGAGTAAATTATGCATTACATCATCATCACCGACTGTAATGGTCTTGCCGCCACCCTCACGGATTTGGCCGGCGAAAAGGACGGCATGACCGTCATTGTCCATGGCAACCGTCCTATCGCCGATTTTCAGCGGGTGCTGCCCCGCGGGCGGTGCGCCGTGCACCGGTTCGCCGCGCTGCATACGATGCATCCTTTGGGAACCGAACGCCTGGTGGTCTGCATCACGCGCGGCGTTGCCGCCACGCTAAAAAAAGCGCGCGCCATGCTGCCCGCCGCGCCGGCCCTCGTGGTGGAAAACGCCGCTATTTCCAAAGCGGAGCGGGAGGCACTTGCGGCGATGACGGATGTGGCGATTATCGGCGGAGCGGAACTATTCCGTTCCGCGGCCCTGGAACGATGGAAACATCTGGAATTGCGCAAGCGGATAGCGCTGATGCGGCGGTGCGTTGACCCGGACCAGCCGCTTTGGATACTCACGCAACACGATCCGGATCCCGACGCCATTGGCAGCGCCCTGGCGCTCACCCACCTTTTGGGGCGTTCCCGCCGCAACACTCCCATTGTCACGTTGAAAGGGGTATCGCGCAGCGAAAACATCAGCATGATATCGCTGTTGGGCATCAAGGTTAAGACGATTACCGCCGCCGCTCTCCGCCGCGCGCCACAGGTTGCGCTTGTGGACGTGCAACCGGCTTTTTTTAAACGGCATATTGGCAATGTCCGCATCGTCATAGACCACCACCCGCAGACGGAGCTGTATGACGTGCCCTACGTTGATATTCAGCCGGGTTTCGGCGCCACCAGCAGCATAATGGTTGAATACCTGGATGCCGCGGGACTCAAGGTGAACACCCGGCTTGCCACCGCGCTTTATTACGCGGTAAAAACCGATACGCTTTTGATGGGCCGCGGTGTTTCGCCAGAGGATTTTCGAGCGTTCGGCGCGCTTTGGCCGTTGGCGGATCACAAGTTGATTTCGCAGATGGAACGCCCGCGTCTTAAATCGCGCGAAGTGGATGTGTTCATTCGCGCGTTGAAATACCATCACATTGAGCGCGGCGCGCTGTTCGTTCCCCTTGGACGGGTGCATAAGGAAGATCTCGTTCCGCGCTTGGCCGATTTTGTGCTTCAGATCGGCGACGTGGAGTTCGCGCTGGTTTGGGGGAGTTTTGGGCGGGTCACCACCTTTTCAGCCCGGGCGCTCAATCCGCATATCGATGCCGGGGAAATTATGCAGCGCGTGTTTGGACATCTGGGGAGCGCCGGGGGCCATGCCGAAATGGCCCGTGCCACCGTGGCCAGCAAAGCCCTCGCCGCCGATTTCGGCGAAGAGGGGCAAACGCGCCTGTCTGTTTCGATAAGAAAACGGGTTTTGGGGGCCATCGCCGCGCAAAAACGGGCCGTGTTAAAGAAATGATGACGGCGGCCGAGGCGGGAAAGAAGGAGATGGCAAACGGCGCCGGGCGAAAACTTCCCGCCATGCGGATAGCCTCGCTTTTCGTCAACCTCAACATCTTTGCGGCGCTGTTGACCGTCGGCGCGATTGTGCTGGGGTTCTTTGTGCCGGTATTTCCAAAGATATTGTACTGCCACATACCGGTGGGGCTTGGCGCGGTTATTCTCGGCCTCTTTGCCCTGGTGGCGGTGATGTTCTACCTAATCGTAACCGGCGCCAGCATCAAAGAAGCGGTGATGGCGAAGGGGCTTCCAGCGGAATACGTACAGCGCGGCAAACCGTTCAAAAAAACGCTTTTTCCCTTTTGCATGATGACCATTATGCTGCTCATTACCATGACGGTATTGGGCGGCGCCGTGCATGTGGGAAAGGTGAACAAGAATTTCCACCTGCTTTTCGCCTTGGTGACCGCCATCTCGTATTACTACACCATTAAAAAGACCAAGGAGGTTTTCCAAAAAGACCGCGAACTGATCGCCGACGCGCTTGACGCCATCGAAGCCCGGCCGTCCGGCGTTCAGTAGGCTTCGGCGCTCATACCCCGTTTGGATATGTTGAATCCCAGAAATTGGTCTATCAGCATCGTCCCCCTTTCCTCGAAGGGATACCAGACCAGTTCGGCCGATGTGTCGCGCACATTCATCGTATTGTAGAAGTCGACCGTCTTCCGGTCGGTGCGCCCGATCACCGAAAAGGCCACGACCGGCAGCATTTGCCGCGCTTCATCAAGCGTGAGCGACGCCCCCTGAAAATTGCCATAGGGAAACTCCTCCATATCGTCAAACGGTATTTCTTTTTGCGCGCCGCATATGCGGGCCGTCAGCTTGAGCGCCGCGGTGGCGTTTGATGTGGTGAGCGCGGGCAGATGGAAGACGATCGGGTTTCCGGGGGGAATGGCGCGCAAATAAAGGTCGCCCCCTTTCACCAGTTTTGCCAGTTCGCCAACCGTGCGGTACCGTTCGCCTGATGCGCCGTTTTCCAATTCCAGCGTAAAACGCCAGAAGGGGATATAGACGGTCCTTTGTTCCGTCTTGCTTTTCAGCGCTTTTTTGGGGATGCGGCGGTAATCTCCCCCCTCAAGCAGCCAGAGGCTGAAACAGGATCGGCAATAAAAGACAATGTTGAAGCCGCCCGGCTCTAGGTCATGCCCGCAGTTAGGACAGCGGTGCGTGATGATGCTGAACCGGGAGGCTGAATGCTCCCACGCGCCGGATTCGGCGATGATGTTTTTTCCCGGATTGGCCGCTATAAAATAGCCATTGATGCCATCCAGCAAAACGGTGGTGTAGCCGCCAGGCCCTTCACAGACTGTCGCCAGCACCGGGTAGTAAATGATGAAGTATTTTTCGCCGATGAAGCTAAGGTTGGAATACGAATACCGATTTCGATCCATATTCACATTGTTGAGCGCCGCGGACATGGCAGTTTTTTCCGCCGCGGCGCGATCCAGCGTGATGGGCGCAACGGGAGTTTCTTTGTACTGCTCGCTGTCGTAAGGTTCCAGCGTCAGCACTTCGGATTGGATACCAAGGGTGCGTAAGGGGCCGGCCAAGCCGGGATTGGCGGCAAAGGTGTGGCTCCATGTTTTGGCGATTACGTTCGCGGTGCGTTCGGTATCGCGTATGGCGGCGGTGAATACATGCGGTGAAGGAGGGTTATTATCATCGGTGTTCGGCGGGGGCGGCGATCCTATCTTTTCATCCGCGCAGGCAAAGAAGAGCATTCCCTTGCAATACCAGAACGGCTTGTAGAAGGTGATGATTTTGCGTATCGCGTGCAAGCCGTCTACTTTCGCTTCCAGCGCCGCCCGTTTCACGGCCATCGGCGCTTCGGCGCGGGATACGCGCGCGGGGATGATGTATTTTAGAAATGTTCCTTCGTCTTTTACCCGCAGAACGCTGGCGCAGAAGGGGCATTTGAACGTCATGGCCCCTTCCGGGTGCCGGGCGGGCGCGCCGCATTCGGGGCAGCGCGCCGATATGTAGAAAGCCACGGGGTGTTAGCCCGTTTTCTCCCCGCAATTGGTGCAGAACCGGGTGGCGGGGGGAAGCGGCGTTTGACACTTGGTGCAGACGGTTTTCGCGTGGATATCAAAGCCGCACTCCATGCAGAATTTGGCGTGCACGGGAATCACCTTGCCGCATTTGGGGCAACTGTTCATAGGGTTCATCTGGTGGCCGCATCTGAAACAGAAACGGCTGTTCTCGGGCGTGTGTGAAAGGCATTCGGGACATTGCACCGTTTTTACGCCGGAGTTTTTTAGATCCTGTTGATCCGGCAAAAATGCCTTGCTCATGAAGCCGGGCATCATCATGCCGACGCCCATTCCCACACCCATGCCGATGCCCATGCCGGCGCCATCCTTGACCGGGCCGCCCGTTTCGAGTGTTTTCGCCAATTGGAATTTCAAGAACTGATCCATATCCTTTATCACCGCCATGCCGCCGCGCTCGTCAATCATTTTTTGCACGTCGTCCGGCGGCGTGATGGAATTAATGAAGAAACCGTTTAGTTCCATGCCGAATTGGCCGAATTCTTTTTGCAGCCGCGCGGCTAGCTTGGCGGCAAACGCTTCGTAGCGGGAGGGGAGGTCCAGGAAGCTGTCGATTGTTTCACCCAACAGGTCGTTCACGCGGCTGACAATGATTTCGCGCAGATAATCTTCTATCTGCGGCGTGGTGTATTTGGCCTCGCGGCCCACCAACTGGTTGATGAAGAGTATCGGTTCGGTGATTTTGCAGCTGTATGCGCCGAATGCGCGCAGGCGGATGAGTCCCAGCTCTTTGTCGCGGAAGGCGACCGGCTCGCGCGTTCCCCATTTCAGGTTGATGAATGATTTGTGGTTGATGAAATAAACTTCCGCTTTAAAGATGCTTTCAAAGGCCCATGCGGCGGAGAAGAGTTTGGTGATGATCGGCAGGTTGAAGGTGGCCAGCGTATGGCGGCCCGGCCCGAAGTTGTCGCACGCCTTGCCATCGCGGTAAAAAACCGCCGACTGCGATTCGCGCACGATGAGCTGCGCTCCCAGCTTGATGTCCGCCGATCCTTGCGGCGGGAAGCGGTGGATCATTTCGTCCGGCTGCGGATCCGGCCACTCGATGACTTCCAGCATAATTGCCATGGATTATCCCTCCTGCCGGATATTATCGCCCATCACGCGGGGAATCGGAAGGGGAAGTGGCGTGCGGCGAAAAGACGGGGTGCGTCGCCGTAAACGGGGGCATTGACCTTGCGCCGCATGGCGTGCAAAAATCCTTTAAGCCAATGAATTTTTTCAAGAGCAACAGCCATTTCCTCCCGCCGGATATTTTGCGCGCGGTGGAAACATCGTCCCCGCCAAATCTTGACTCGGCCAAGTCGGGGGAGCCCACCATAAAAATTAATGGGGTCGCCCTGGCTTCCGGCGTGGAGCCGCGCGCGGAGGGGAAAAAGTTCGCCGCCGCAGCTGAAGGCAAATCACGCGTGATGGTGTACGGCTTCGGCCTCGGCTATCACCTTGAGGCGTTGCTTGCTTCTTCCGCGCTGCAAAAGCTGGTGGTGGTGGAAGCGAACATGGCGATAATGGGCGCGGCGCTTCACAGCCGCGATTTGGCTCCGCTGCTGGGGGATCCGCGACTCACTCTCGTCGCCGCCGATACCGAAGTGGCGGCCGTAGCCCGTTTGGCGGAATTGCTTTCCAAGGGGGAAGGATACGACATCCTCATTCACCAGCCGTCGTTCCGCCTCCTTCCGCAATCCTTCGGCAACGTGCGTAATATCCTGGAGACCATACAATCAGAGCGCCGTTTTTCCGCTTTTTTCCGCGGGCAGGAGCGGCGTAACATTGCCGCGAATATTCCGGCTATCGCCGCCAGTCCCGGCGTGGCGTCGCTCTTTTCCGCATTTGCCGGGAAACCGGCGGTGGTGGCGGGAGCCGGGCCGTCCCTGGACCGCGCCCTGCGCCATCTTGACCGGCTGCAAGACTTCGCGCACATCATCGCGGTGGATACCGCCGCCGGCGTGTTGGCCCGCAACGGCATCCGCTATCACGCGGTCATTTCGGCCGATCCGCAGCCGCTGTCGGCTTTCCATTTCGCGTTCGGCATACCGGACGCGCCGCTCATTTTCATTCCCACCGCCCATCCGGCCGTGGTGGCGATGTTCCGGGGGCGTCGTTATCTAATGCTGCAAGAGAGGCATACGCTGTTTGCGGGGGCGGAGCCGTTGTTGACCGGCAGGGGGAGTTCCGGCGCGGGGGGATCGGTGTCGTGTCTGGCCCTTGATATGCTGCTGCGGGCCGGCGCGGAACCGATATTCTTTGCGGGGCAAGATTTCGCCTTCCCCCAAGGGCTGCCGTACAACCGCGGCACCCTTGCCGACTATGCCAGCGAGGCGCCGCTGTTTGCCGCCGGAGAGCAGGGGATGCTGGATGCGGCATTCGGCTTCGCACCGCCGCTTACGGTGCCACTGGAAGGGGGAGGGGAGGGGGAAACCGGCGCCAACCTGCGCGGCTATCTACAGACCTTTAGCGAGCTCATAGCCGCCGCCCCCGAAACGCGGTTTTTCAATCTCGATTCGCGCGGGGCGGCCATCCGCGGGTGCCGCAACCTGGCGGCCGCCGCCGAAGCATTGCGGGATATGCCGGTGTTTGATGCCGCGCCACTGCCCCGTTACGAAGAAAAACCCGACGCCGCGTTGGAAGCGGCCTTGCTAAATTCAATCGCGGAATAGGAGCGAAAGATCCGCCGCCGGGGCGGAGTGGGTGAGGGCGCCCGCCGAAATCCGGTCGGCCCCCGCCAAGGCGAAGCGTTTTACCGTTTTTAGGGTTACTCCTCCGGAGACTTCCACCAACGCCCTGCCATCGATGAGTTTTACCATTGCGCGCACCATTGCGGGGGTCATGTTATCCAGCAGCAGGATGTCGGCCCCGGCGCGCAGCCCCTCCAGCACTTCGGCCCGGTTGGTTACTTCAAGTATAACCGGGCGTTTGCCCAACCGCTTGACGCGGGCCACGGCATTGGCGATGCCGCCGGCGGCGCGGATATGGTTCTCTTTGATTAGCGGCATGTGGGCAAGATCCATACGGTGATTTTGGCCTCCGCCGCACCGCACCGCGTATTTCTCAAGCAGACGCAGGCCGGGGGTTGTCTTGCGGGTGTCGAGTATGGCGGCTTTTGTTCCCTTTGCCTCCCGCGTGAATCGCGCGGTGAGTGTGGCGATGCCGCACAGCCGCTGCAAATAGTTGAGCGCCACCCGTTCCGCCCGCAGGATGGCGGCGCTTTTTCCCCGAATCGTGACAACCACATCCCCTTTTTTAACCGTTTGGCCGTCCTTGCGGTGCGGCGTTATCCGGATATTCTTATCCACCAGCCGCATGACGGCGGCAAAGACCGGCAGCCCGGCCAGCGTCATATCCTGCTTGGCGACAACCTCCGCGGAGCCGGTTTGGCTCTTTGCTACGCAGGCCGATGTGGTAATATCGTCGTTACAGGCGTCTTCCTTCAGGGCGTCCTTGAGGGAAGGGGTTATTTGGCGCAAGAGATTCGCAATGTTCATAATCGCTAGAAGCTATTGTATAAGGGCGGAAAAGTAAATAAAAAAGGAACCCGGCGCTGGCGGAATTTGAGGTAGAATCTTTCACTATGACTGTTATGACGAACTCGCGCATTCTGGTTGTGGAAGACAGCCCCCAAATGCTCAACCTGATCCGGACGATTCTTTTGCGGGCCGGTTTTGAGGTGACGACCGGCTCCAACGGCAAAGAGGGGCTGGCCGCCGTGGAATCCACCGATGTGGATATGATTATCTCGGATGTCATGATGCCGGAAATGGATGGTTTCCAGTTTTGTCAGCAGGTGCGCAAGAACAGCCGCACCCACAACATTCCTTTCATTTTCCTCTCCGCGCGCGGCGGCATCCAGGACAAGATGAGCGGGTTTCAGGATGGGGCGGACGATTACATCACCAAACCGTTCGATCCGAACGAACTGGTGATGCGCGTAACCGCGATGCTCATGCGCGCCTCGCGCTACCGGATGGAGGCATACACCGATTCGCTCACCGGATTGAATAACCGCCGCTATTTCGACAAAAAATTGAGCGAAATGGTTTCGCATTCGCACCGCTATAAAAAACCGTTTTGCCTGGCCATCTTGGATATCGACTTCTTCAAGGATTTTAACGACAAGTTTGGGCATTTGGTGGGAGACCAGATACTAATCCAGCTCGGTAAATTCCTCAGGGAAGAATTGCGCGATTCGGACTTTTCCTGCCGGTACGGCGGAGAAGAGTTCGTCATCATTTTGCCCGATACGACGAAGGAGGCCGCTTTCCATCTGGTGGACCGCTTGCGCAAGAAATTTTCGGAAACACCGCTGCCCCACGAAGGGAGCAATTATCAGGTTACTTTCAGCATTGGCCTTGCCGAATATCCCACCGATGCCGATACGGCGCGCGAGATGGTCAAGTGCGCCGACGACGCGCTTTACGAATCGAAAACGGCGGGGCGCAACGCCACCACCGTATACCAAAAGAAATAGCCGGCCGGCTTTCCGCTTTACCCCGGCGGGGTCAGCCTTCCCCGTTGGGCGCCAGCACGATTGAAACGGCCGATTCGTCGCAATCCGGGAATTTGTGACACCGGACGCAGTCGGACCATATCTTGTGCGGCAATGTCGCCTTATCGATTTCCTTGAAGCCTAACCGCGTGAAGAACCCCGGCACATAGGTGAGGGCGAAAAGCTCCTTGACGCCGATCTCCCGCGCGGTGGCAACGCATTTTTCCACCAGTTGGCCGCCGATTCCCTTTTTCTGCCCGCTTTCCTCCACCACCAGCGAGCGGACTTCGGCTATATCCTCCCACACCACCGCCAACGCGGCGGCGCCGATCACCCGGCCTGATTCATCCTCGTATACGTAGAAGTCCCGAATACGCTCGTAGATGTCGTTGAGCGAGCGGTGGAGCATTTTCCCCTTGTCCGCCCAGTGGCGGATGAGCCGCAGGATGTCCTTGGTGTCGGAGAGCTTCGCTTGCCGTATCACCGCGCCGTTGCCTGTAAGGTTTGCATGGAAGAAAGTATAACGCCGCCAAAACCGGTTACGCATGTTTTTTTTACATGGGGCGCAATTATTTGCGAAGACGGCAATCCTTGTATCTTGGAAATTGTAGAATCTGCCGTCCAATCGGTTCGGCGGTCCGGCCTGCTTGGCGCCCACGCCAACGGGAGGCACAATAAAAAAACGTTTTCTTGTGTGGCGGCCCCTGAACTGCTAAAATCCCCCCCCGGTATGCATATCCTTGGGAAGGGAAACCATGGGGGTTTTCCGGCATAACAGGAGCGGTCAATGAGCGGACAGAAAGTTTATATCACCGAAGTGGCCTTGCGCGATGCGCATCAGTCGCTGTTGGCCACCCGTCTGCGCACCGTGGACATGCTTCCCATCGCCGGGGAAATGGATAAGGCCGGCTACTGGTCGGTGGAGATGTGGGGCGGCGCCACCTTTGACGCGTGCATCCGTTTCCTGAATGAAGACCCGTGGGAGCGCGTTCGCCTTCTGCGCAAGAAGATGCCAAACACCCGCTTCCAGATGCTGCTGCGCGGCCAGAATTTGCTGGGTTACCGGCATTACGCCGACGACGTGGTGGGACGATTCGTCGAGCTGGCGGCGGACGCCGGTATCGACGTGTTCCGCATCTTCGATGCGCTCAACGATATGCGCAACCTCACCGCCGCCATCCGCGCCGTGAAAAAGGCGGGCAAGCATGTGGAGGGAACCATCAGCTACACCACCAGCCCCCTGCACAGCACCGCGATGTTCGTTGAATTGGCGGTGGAACTGGAGAAGATGGGCTCCGATACGATCTGCATCAAGGACATGGCGGGCCTGTTGGCCCCCGAGGCGGCCTATACGCTCATAAGCGAAATTAAAAACCGGGGAGTGAAGGCTCCGCTACACCTGCACAGCCACTGCACCAGCGGTTTCGCGAACATGACTTTTGTACGGGCCATTCAGGCCGGGGTGGATATTCTCGACTGCGCCACCAGTTCCCTCTCCCAAGGTCCTTCGCATCCGCCCACCGAAACCGTGGTGGCGATGCTGCAAGGGACTAAAAACGACACCGGCCTTGATCTTGACCGTCTGATCGGCATTGGCCGCTATTTCGGCGACGTGCGGCGTAAATACAAAATGTTTGAATCGTCTTTCACCGGCGTTGACGTGAATATCCTCAAATCCCAGATACCCGGCGGAATGATCAGCAATCTTGAGAACCAGCTTAAGCAGCAAAAAGCGCTGGATCGGCTGAACGAAGTGATAGCCGAGATTCCCCGCGTGCGCGCCGACCTCGGCTACCTGCCGCTGGTTACCCCCACCTCGCAAATCGTAGGAACTCAGGCGGTGCTCAACGTCATCACCCGCGAGCGGTACAAGGTTATTGCGAATGAAACCCGCGAGTTGCTTCGTGGACGTTATGGCAAACTTCCCGGCCCGGTGAACGGAGAGCTTAAGCAGAGGGTTTTAAAAGGGGAGGAGCCGATCACCTGCCGCCCCGCCGATATTTTAGAGCCGGAGATGGAAAAATTACACCTGCGCTATCCCGACATGAGCGACGAGGACGTGATGGTAACGGCGCTCTTTCCGCAAGTGGCCCAGAAATATTTTCAAAACCGCGGCAAAACGCCCCCGGAGTTTGAAACCATCGGCATGGATGAAGCCCCAGCCCCATCCGCGCCCGTAAGCCCGCCAAAGAAGTCCCTGATTCCGGCCACGGCTTCTGTCGGCCGTGTGCGGCAAAGCGTTCCGCGCACCGGCGAACAGGCCATTTAACCTCAGCCCGTTAGCGGCGGGCGGCAAAGTAGTCGGCCAGTATTTGGCGGTGGTCGAAGGCGATATCAGCGGGGAGGGAATCCTCATTGAATATTCCAATGCCGTCGGCGTCGTCCGCCGCGGCGGGCACACCGTCCCCCGTGGCGGTAAATACCATGCTGATGGTGTGGGCGCGCGCATCCCGCGCGGGGTCGCTGTAGGCGCGGAACTGTTTCAGCCCCGTCAGCGCCAAACCGGTCTCTTCCATCGCTTCCCGTTCAGCGGCGCGCTCCAGCGTTTCGCCGTAGTCGACAAATCCCCCAGGCAGCGCCCATGCGCGCGGCTCGTTCCGGCGGTGGATGAGGATGATCCCCTTTTCTGCGGGCATGTCGATGATGATGTCGACGGTGGGAAGCGGGTTGGCCCACGCTTCTATTTCCCCGCCGCAACGGGGGCAGGGGATCTTTTTTTTGGTGGCCATCGCGCGCTCCGGAAAATTAAGTTATTCTGAGCATTGGCGAAGAATCCCTTCTCAGAAAGAGATCCTTCGCCAACGGTTCAGGATGATAACTTCTATGCCCATTTACCGTGAATAAAGCGGGTCAAATCAGCTTATAGGATTTTAAAACGGTTTCCAGTTTTTGCCGGGTGGCGGGGGCCATGCCGACGAGGGGCAGACGCGCCCCTTCCTTGATCTTGCCCATAATGGCAAGGGCGGTCTTCGCCGGCACCGGGTTTGTTTCCAGGAACATCGCCTTGCTCATCTCGCGCATTTCGTAGTGCAGGGCGAGCGATTCCTTCAACTTTCCCTCGAAGAAAAGGCTGTGCATCTTCGCCATTTTACCGGGCAGCACGTTCCCCGTCACCGAGATGGATCCGATGGCTCCGACCGCCAGCAGCGGGTAGTTGATGAAATCGTCGCCGCTGTACAACGCGAATTCTTTCGGGCAGAGCGCCAGAATGTCGATGGCCAGTTCCACGGAGCCGCTGGCTTCCTTGATGCCGATGATATTGGAATGCTTTGCCAGCCGCGCCACCGTTTCGGGCAGGATGGTGCTGCTGGTGCGTCCTGGCACGTTATAGAGGATTTGCGGTATCCGCACCGCGTCGGCAATCGCCATCTGGTGCTGGTAAATCCCTTCCTGCGTCGGTTTATTGTAATACGGGCTAACCAGCAGCAACGCATCGGCCCCCGCGTCCTTCGCCCGGCGGGAGAGCTCTATCGCCTCGGCGGTGGCATTGCTGCCGGTGCCGCCGATAACTTTTAACCGGCCCTTAGCGGCCTTCACAGCCCATTCGATCACCTGGATGTGTTCTTCGTAATCCAGCGTGGCCGCTTCGCCGGTGGAGCCGCACGGCACTATGCCGTTGGTGCCGGATTGCACATGCCACTCGACCAGTTCGGTGAAACGGGCCTTGTCCGGTTTGCCGCCGTCGAACGGGGTAACAATCGCAACAATGGAACCTTTAATCATGTCTAATACCCTCGCTTATAAAGAGGCGTTCAGTATAAATGATTTTTGGGGGAAAAATCACCTGCGGGGGGCGGCATGGGCCGGAGGGCTTAAAAATAAATAAGGCGTTTGATGCGATGGATGAGGTCATTTTCCGGCAGCGGTTTGGGAATGAAGTCTTTTGCCCCGAGGGAAAAAGCCCGCTCCCGGTTTTCCACCGTGGCGTCAGCGGTCATTGCGATGACCGGTATCAGCCGGGTGGTGGGGGTGTCCCGCAACAATTCAAGCAGCTTGATGCCCGTGTCGTTTTCAAAATGAAGATCGGCGACTAAGAGGTGGGGTTTGTCCGCCGCCATGAGCAGGGCATCATCTATATTTCCCGCTTCAAGAGTAACCGCATCCAGGGTATCGAGGAACTTGCGGATGAGGGCCCGTTCTTCGCCGTTGGCATCTACCACCAGTATTGTGGGGCGCGTATCCGGCAGGGTGACGCGAAATGTGGTTCCCTTATCTGTTTCCGATTCCACCGTGATCGTGCCATTGTTGGCGGCAATTGCCTCATGGCAGAATGGGAGGCCGAGTCCGGTGCCTTTTTCGCCCCCGGTGCCGGTTGTGGTGGTTTTCACATCCGCCCTGAAAATCATCGGGATCATTTCCTGTTTGATGCCAATCCCGTTGTCGGACACGGCAAAGGTATACCGGCGGTCATCCGGCGCATCTACCGTTACGGTGCCGCCGTGGCGGGAGAACTTCAGGGCGTTGGAAAGCAGATTGTCCATGACCTGCCAGATAAGCTCGTGATCGGCGTAGATATGCCGGCCGGCTGGAATTGCCACGGAGACGGTTATTTTCTTTGCCGCCGCCAACGGAGCGGCCACGTCCACCGCCTCGTTCACCAGCGCGGCGAGATCGAAAAACCGCATACGGACGGCCAGCTTGCCTGTTTGCAGCAGGTTGATATCAAGCAGCCGTTCGATGATGTTCTGCATTGCTTCGGCGTTTTCCAACGCGCGGTTAAGCATAAGGCGATCCCGCTCCTCCAAGGCGCTGCCGGCATTTTTCCGGACCACTTGAAGCATGGTGAGGATCAATGCCGTCGGTGTTTTGAGGTCGTGCGAAACGAGGGAAACAAAGGAGTCTTTCAGCGCGGTGGCCTGTTCGGCCTCCTCTTTGGCGCGGCGCAGCTCCGCTTCCTCGGCCTTGCGGCGGCTGATGTCGCGGAAAATCGCCTGATACGCTTTTTGCCCGTTGTAGACGACGTGGGAGGCGGTGACCTCGATATTAAGCACCACGCCGCCGGCGCCGATAAGTTTGTACTCCACCGGGGGCAACGGTCCCGTGTCGCCAGCCTGCAACCGGAGCCGTTCTTCCAGCGCCGGCCGGGAATCGGGGTGCAGGAAATCTCCCAGATGTTTGCCGGCGGCGATGTCCTTCCTGTGTTCATCGCCGACGATCCGCACGCAGGCATCGTTGGCGTAGAGGACGATTCCGTTGGCATGAATGACGATGGGGTCGGGAGCCAACTCGACGAGCCTGTGGTAGGATTCTTTCGCTTCGTTCAGCCGTTGTTCGTTGAGTGTGAGCCGTTCTTGCAGCTCGGCGTTCTCAATCGATACCGCGATGCGATCGATGAAGCGGCCCAAGGCCTCTTCATCGCCGCTGGTGAAAACGCCTGATTTTTTATCGGTGATATTGAATACTCCCAACACTCCGCCTTTGCAGGTGATGGGATAAACGATGAAGGCCTCTTTTTTATAATCTTTGCGGGCAGCGGATGAGGCGAGTCCGCAACTCGCGGTTGTTTCGCAGTTCAGTATTTCTCCCCGCTGAATTACCCGGGCCGCGATGGAATCACCGTCCAGAGGTTGCCGGTACCCCAAAACGCGCGTTGGAATTGACGCGCGCACCACCAGTTCGCGGGCCTCGCGGTCGATGAGCATAATTGAGCCGCGTTCAGCATCGAACTGCTGTAGAACCAGGGCGAGACAGAGATTCAGTCTTTGATCCAGCGTTCCGTCCGGCGAAGCCAGGATGGCGGCGATATTCATGGCGCGGTCGGCCTCGCGTAGACGCCGGGCCAGTTCCCGTTGATGGCCACGCGGTGTCTTTGCGAGAGTTTCTTTTGAAACGACGCCTGATCTATGAGTCAATTGTTCCATAAATTATTCAAGATTATACATCCACAATAGTTCCTAACTTCGCGTTCAATACCCTGTTGCGTGCCGCAAATGAAGGCGGAGAGGCTGGAATAAACGCCTCATGCAGTTTTACGGCCTTGCTTCACCCTGTGCGCCGATTGAACCTTGATTATACAGCAATAAAAATGCCGTTCGCCAATGCTGGCAATGTTCCGCAAATACAAAGTGATACGCAAATGTATGTAAAGCATTTGCCGACCTCTGTCCTAAATATTATACTTGTGACACAAAAAAAAGCAACCTTTGCCGTTTTTTCCAAGAAGCCGCTATTTGATAATGGTTATCTGTTCCGGACGTTCCAGTACTATCTCGGGGCGGCCGCCGTGGCTGGTGATGATGCCGGTCACCCGCACCGTTTGTCCTTTGTAATGACGTTCGGGATTTGTGGGAAACGCGGCGAACCTTTTCTGAAAGATAACCAGCGTGAGGGTGTGTTTGTAGTCCCGGTCGAAATTGAGGAAGCAGACGTTGCCGTTGTTGTGGGCGGCCACGATCATTCCTTCCACGGTTATGGCACTTCCTTCATGCTTTTCCGCCTCGTGCCATGATAGCGCGGCGGCGGAGGAGGGGGTTGGCGCTGGCGCGGTTTTTTGTTCCAGCGGATACCGGGCCGTTATTCCATCGAGCGCCGCGTCGAACTGGTCGCGCCCTTCGGGGTTCAAGGCGGCGTAGCGCTCAATGATATTCGCCAACCGCCCGTCACGCGGGGAATAGTCCCACAGCCCCCGGTGCGCGCGGCGGGCTTCGTTTTCCAGTTCCATGAATTGCGTCAAGCGCGGGTGCGTCTGCTTTGCGTAAGCGAATGCGTAGCCGTTGCGTATCATCTCTTCGTTGAGCATCGTCTTCCCCGCATAGGCATAGGCGAGCAGCCGGTGATACACATCGCGCTCGCCGCCGGGGATGATCTCCAGCGTAACGCTTTGGCCGTTTAAAATCTTTTGCATAAAATCCGCCGCTTCGCGGGAGAAGCGTTGCACCGGCAGTTCCGGGTGATGCAGCTCCGGCGAGTCGATGCCGATGAGGCGGACATGCTCGCCGTTGGCCAGCGCCAGCGTATCGCCATCAATGACTTTCTTCACGGCGAACGGGCCTTTGATGACAAATTGATCCGCGCCCGAAGCGGACGGAACGAGGAAGAACAGGGTGGCGGCTAACAGCGCGGCACGCCGCATGGGATTTATACCCCCGCCGGTTCGGGGAGCGTTACGCCGCGCTTACAGCTCATTAAAATCATCAGCGGATATATTCGCTTGTTTGATTAGCTTGCGGAGAAGACCGGGGCCGAGTTCCGCATGTTGGGGAATGGAGAGAGTGTATTCATACCGCTCTTTTGTCATCATGACGTGGGAACCTTTTTGTCTGTTGATGCTCCAACCGGCCTTGAGGAATTTCTTCACCGCTTCCGCGCCGGAACAGAGCTTCAGGCCGCCCATTCAAACGACGACCTCTACCAATTCCTCCTTTGAGTATTTTCTTTTGGATTCCATCACTTCCAGCCAGCTCACGATGGCTTCTTGAATGTTGTTGATGGCTTCCTCTTTTGTGCCGCCTTGCGATAGACAGCCCGGAAGCGCGGGAACTTCCGCCACAAAATATCCGGCCTCGTCTTGTTCAATACGGACATGCAGTTTCATAACATCACTCCTGTTTCGTCATGTTCCGTTAAGATACCATAATTACGGGATTAAACCCCCGCCGGTTCGGGGAGCAGGGCGTAGTCCTGCGCCCGGCGGCGGGGGATGAATCCGGCGTCAATGACGAGGCGGCGAATATCTTTTTCGCCGAGGCGGAATGAAACGCCGGCGGCCTTCACCACGTTTTCCTCTATCATGGTGCTTCCCATGTCGTTCGCGCCGAAGTAGAGCGCCATCTGCGCCACTTTCCCCCCCTGCGTCACCCAGCTTGCCTGGATGTTCGGGATGTTATCGAGGAAGATGCGGCTGACGGCGAGCGTGCGGATGTAGTCCAGCGCGCCGATTTTCTTTTGCACGCCCTTTTTTTCCAGCGGCGTGTTGCCCGGCTGGAAAGGCCAGGGGATGAAGGCGGTGAAGCCGCCGGTTTCGTCTTGCAACTCGCGGATTTTCGCCATGTGTTCCACGCGCTCCTCCAGCGTTTCGATGTGGCCGAACATCATGGTGGCGGTGGTTTTCAACCCCAATTTGTGCGCGGTTCGCATCACCTCCAGCCATTCGGCGGCGGAACATTTGTTGGGCGAGAGCTGGTTGCGGACGCGATCCACCAGTATCTCCGCGCCGCCGCCCGGGATGCTGTCGAGCCCGGCCCCTTTCAGGCGACCGATGGTTTCCTCCACCGAAAGGCCGCTTAGTTCGGCGATGTGGCGGATTTCCGGCGGGGAGAAGGCGTGCAGGTGGATATCAAAATCGGCTTTAATCCGGCGAAGCAGGTTTTCGTAGTCGCCGATTTTCCAAGCGGGGTGCAGCCCCCCCTGCATCAGTATCTGGATGCCGTCAAGCTCTTTGGTTTCGCCTATTTTCTTTTTAATCTCTTCGTAGGGAAGGACGTATCCCTCGGCGGACTTCGCGGTGCGGTAGAAGGCGCAGAAGAGGCAACCGGAAGTGCAGATGTTGGTGTAGTTGATGTTCCGGTCGATGATGTAGCTGACCACATTGTCCGGGTGAAAACGGCGCCGTGTTTCATCGGCCCGTTTTCCCAGCGCGAGGAGGTCGCCGCTTTGCAGCAGGGCAACCGCTTCCGGGTTAGTGATCCTGCTCAAGCCGGCTCCGTCGGATTGCGGGTGATTTCCACCTGTTTAATGCCGCGGTCCGTCGCTTCCCGGACAAGGAATGCGTAGTTGCCCACGGTAACAGTTTCGCCTTTGCGCGGAATGCGGTCCAGCGATGAGAGAACATACCCGGCGATGGTTTCGTAGTCGCCCAGCGGCAGGTTGAGGCCGAAGCGGTCGTTGAGATGGTCGATCTCGGCGGTGCCGTCGGCCACCCAGTGATTGGGGGCGGTTTCGCGCGCCTGCGGCGATTCCTGTTCGCGGTCGTATTCGTCTTCGATTTCCCCGAAAATTTCTTCCACCATGTCTTCGCGGGTGACGATGCCGATGGCATCGGAGTATTCATTCACCACCACGGCCATTTGGACGCCCGTCTGCTGCATTTCGGAAAGGAGGTCGTCCACTTTTTTCTTTTTATAAACATAGAAGGCGGGGCGGGTAATGGGCGATACGGTGCGCGCGGCGGAGCCGTAGCGCAAAATATCGAAGGCATTTACGATGCCGACGATGTTGAAAATCCTTTCGGCAAAGACCGGCATACGCGAGAACCGGGTATCTTCGAATTTGCGCCGCACGCTTTCCATCGGCTCGTTGCGTTCCACCGCGGTGAGATGGATCAGCGGCACCATGCATTGTTCCACGGTGATGTTGCGCAGGCCGAAAATGCGGTTAATCATCTTCTGTTCGTCCGGGTGCAGGTCGAGCTTCTTGTCACCGACGCGCAGGATATGGCTAATTTCTTCCAGGCTCACTTCGCGGATATCGTGCCCCTCCTCCACGCCGACGAGCC
>JAHFEK010000033.1 GCA_023248495.1 Nitrospinales bacterium | reverse complement strand
GCCTTTTTAAGGCGGTACGTCATGACCATCCGGAGGGTCAGGAAATAGCCCGCCACGGCGGTGGCCACGCCTAGCACAAGGCATCCGACCACGAAGGGGATGCCAACCAGCTTCACCAATTCCACAAAGAGGCTCCAATTGAGAGAACCCCAATTGATGTTGAAGTCATGGATGTCGGTGTTGGTTATGAGGATGCCGAACCAGAGGCTGCCGCCGTAGATGGGGGCGATGGTCCACGGGTTGTTGATGAATGTCGCGGCAAGGGTGATGGCGGGGCTGACGCGGAAAAGCCAAGCCAGCGCCAGCGCCAGAACGGTATGTATGCCGAATACCGGGAAGAAAGCCACAAAAATGCCGATCGCGCAGGCGAGCGCGATTTTATGCGGGTCGTCGCCGCTTGACAGAATCTTTCGGATGGCCTGAAGGATTTTCTCCTTCATTTACTTGGCTCAACGGTTTGCACCGGCCCTATTTTTTCCAGCTGTTCCCCGATGAGCTTTCTGTCGCCGAGAGCCACGATCACCATCCGGTCCGGCTGGAGGTATTGCCGCGCCACTCGTTTTACGTCGGCCATCGTTACCTTCTGGATGCGTCCGCGCAATCCTTCCAGATAGTTGTCCGGCATGCCGTAATATTCCATCCATGCGTACCGCTGGGCCACATCGGACTTCTTGTCGATGGTAAAGACAAAGCTGTTGATAAGCGCCGCTTTCGCCAAGGTCAACTCCGCTTCCGTGATGCCCCCAGTGGCGACGCCGTTCATGATGACGCTCGCGGTATCCACGAATTCATGGGTGCTGGCCGCTTTGGTTTCGCCCCCCACCATGAAGGCCCCTTTCGTGCCGTCGCTCAATCCGAAGTAGGAATACACGCTGTAGGCCAATCCCCGCACGGTGCGGATCTCCTTCATCATCCGGCTGGCGAAACCGCCGCCCCCCAGAACGTAGTTCATCACGCGGACGGCGTCGAAATCGGGATTTTTACGGCTGATGCCGAAGTGGCCCATACGGATGCCGGTCTGCGGCAGCGGCTTATCGATAAGGTATACGCCGGGGGCGATATCCGCCGGAAGTTCCGGCAAGTTTTCCACCGGCGATGTGGCGGCGGGGAAGCCTTCGAATAACGCCTCGAAACGGCGCGCCATATCGTCCGCGTTGAAATCGCCGTTGATGGCGACGATGAAGCTCTCGGGGCCGATGCGCTGGCGGTAAAATGCGGCGCAATCTTCGCGGGTGATGCGCGTTACCGATGCCGTGTCCGGCAGATTGCCAAAGGGATGTCCGGTGAAGAGCAGGCGGCGGAATTCATTTTCCACCAGCGTTTCCGGGTCATCCTTCTCGCGCGCGAGGTTCTCGATCATCTGGGCTTTCAGGGTGGCAAACCGCCGCTCGTCGAAGGCCGGCGTGCGGACGATTGTGGCGAAAAGTTTCAGCCCCTCGTCGAGGTTGTGGGTCATCACGTTCAAGGTGATGGTTCCGCTTTCGGATCCGATGGAGGTTTCCAATTGTGCCGCCATGAATTCCAGCTTTTCGTCCAATGCTCCGGGGGTGAGGCCGGAAGTGCCCCCCGCGCGCCAGAGCGTGCCGGTAAGAGCCGCCAGCCCAGCCTTATCGGCCGGTTCCCACGCACTTCCAATGCGAACCATCGCGTTTATATTCACCAGCGGCAGTTCGTGGTCTTCCAGCAGGTGCAGCGTCATGCCGTTCTTCAACTGTACCCGTACCGTTTTAGGCAGATGGAAGGCCAGCGCGGGATAGGCAAGCCCTTCCGGCCGTTGCGGGGCTTCCTGGGCCGCGAAGGCGGCGGTGGCCAGGTAGAGAAACAGGGCGGCAATCACCGGCACTTTTTTCAGCATTATCGCGCGGCCTCCTTTTTCAGGGGCACCAGCGTCGCGACGGTGCGGTTTTCCGGGGTGAAATATTTATTTGCCGCAGCCATCACGTCTTCCGGCGTGACTTTGCGGATGTTGTCCACATACCGCACCATCTCGCGCCAGTCGCCTTCAATGATGGCGTATTCCGACATGTAGTGGGCTATGCCGCTGTTCGATAGCAGGCCGCGAAGGTAGTTCGCCTCCACGTTATTGATCACTTTTTCCATCTCTTCCGCAGTGAGTGGCACGGTCTTCAGGCGATCCATTTCGGCGTATATCGCCGTTTCCACTTCGCCGATGGTGTGTGGCTCGCGCGGAATCGCCTGGAGCATGTAGAGGTTTGGATACCGTCTGCCCGGCCCCTCCCAGGAACTGATTGAGGAGGCGATGCCCTGTTCCAGCACCAGCGATTTGTAAAAGCGCGAAGTGCGCCCGTGGGTCAGGATGTAATCGATCACATCGAACACGTAGTCCGTATTTCCTTCACGTACCGGTTTGTGGAAGCCGATAATCGCCTGCGATTTCGCGTCGAACCGGACGGTAACCCGCCGTTCTCCGATCTGCGGCGGTTCCATGGTGCTGACGCGCGGGGGAATAACCTGCGGCGGAATTTTGGAGAAGTAGCGGTCGACAGTCTTGTACACGTAATCCGGGTCGAGATCACCCACGACGCAGACCACCATGTTGTTGGGGGAGTAGTAGGTTTTGAGGAAGCTTTTCACCGCGTCGAGCGGCATGTAGTCGATGTCGCTGGCCCAGCCGATGACCGGTACATGGTAAGGATGGGCGGTGAATGCCGTGGCTATGAAATTTTCATAGAGCGTTCCCTCGGGGCTATTGTCCACACTGCGGCGGCGTTCTTCCATTATGACGTCGCGTTCGGCGTAGTATTCGCGCAGCACCGGTTCTTTCAGCCGGTCGGCTTCCAGCCACGCCCATAGCTCAAATCGGTTAGCCGGGAGCTTTATCAAGTAGGTGGTGGTGTCGTGCGCGGTGAAGGCGTTAAACCCCTGTCCGCCGTTGCTTTGGTACACCTCGCTTATCTCATCTTCACGGATGAATTGCCGCTCGGCATCCAGGGCTTTCAACATGTCGGCTTTCAAGGCGGCCAGTTTCTTTGGATCGGCCTTGACCCCTTTCAGTTTTTCGCCGTCGTACGCGGCGCCCAACTTTTCCACTTTGGCGATGAGCGGAGCTTCTTTTTCCCAATCCCCGGTGCCAATCCGCTTACTTCCCTTGAAGAGCATGTGTTCCAAAATGTGCGCCACGCCGGTTTGGCCGGTTTTTTCATCGACCCCCCCCACCAGAAAGCGGACGTAGGCCGCGAAGGTGGGAGCGCCGTTCCG
The DNA here is from genome assembly GCA_023248495.1 of Nitrospinales bacterium. Lineage (GTDB taxonomy): Bacteria > Nitrospinota_A > UBA7883 > JACRGQ01 > JACRGQ01 > JACRGQ01. Next base: position 26,232 of record JAHFEK010000033.1, on the reverse strand, counting down.
CTGGAGAACGATCAGGTGGAGGCCGTTGTTTAGCCGGTATTCCTTGACGCGCCCTTCAAGGGAACTTTGGGCGTGCCCCTCCGCTGGCGCAATAAGGATGGCGGCCAGTGCGGAAATGACAAAAAACCGGAACAATGCCGGGAATCTACTGTTACTTTGTTTCAATTTGAATTTTTAGAACCCCCGAAATATTAAGCGTGCATAATTGTATCCAGCGTATTGCGCGATGTCAATTACGGCGCATTTGCACGCGGAAAACAGGCCGGGTAATTATTACACGGCGGTGAGGCGCAGCACCTCCTCGAAGGTGGTTATTCCTTCGGTCATTTTGCGCATGGCGTTTTCTTTCAGCATCTTCATGCCGCCCTTGCGGGCCATTTCCTTGATTTCCGAGTCGGGGGTCTTGCCGTCGATGAGCTGCCGTATCCCCTCGGTCACCTCCATCACTTCGTGCACGCCGGTTCGCCCGTGGTAGCCGGTGGAACGGCAGTGGTCGCATCCCGCCCCTTTTTTCAGGCGCATCGGCCCGTTGGCGGCAAGGCCGAAGGATTTGAGCTCATCCGCAGTATGCTCGATATCGGCGATGCAGCGGGGGCAGATCATCCGCACCAGCCGTTGCGCCATCACGCCGATAAGCGAACTTTTTACTAGATACGGCTCGATGCCGAGGTCGTACAGGCGGGTCAGTGACGACGCGGTGTCGTTGGTATGCAGCGAGGAGAGGACAAGGTGGCCGGTAAGCGCCGCCTGCACTGCGTTCTGGGCCGTTTCGTGGTCGCGGATTTCGCCGATCATGATGACATCCGGATCCTGCCGCAGGATGGCGCGCAGGGCGGCGGCGAAGGTGAAATCGATGACCGGTTGCACCGCCACCTGGTTGAACTCCGGCACCACCATTTCCACCGGGTCTTCTATGGTGACGATGTTGCGGTCGGGCGCTTCGACGAATTTCAGCGACGAGTAGAGCGTGTTCGTTTTTCCCGATCCGGTGGGGCCGGTGACCAGAATGACGCCGTGGGGCCGGGCTAAAAACCGTTGGTAGCGTTCCAGTTCTTCGGGATAGAGGCCGAGCGCGCCAATCCCGCGCAACGCCATCTCGGCGTCGAAAATTCGGATAACCGCTTTCTCGCCGAACACGGTGGGGAGGATGGAGACGCGCATCTCGTTCTCCTTCCCTTCCTTTTGCACCTTGATGCGGCCGTCCTGCGGGCGGCGTTTTTCCGATACGTCCAGCCGGGCCAATATCTTGATGCGTGAGAGCACCGCGCCATGCACGGCGCGCGGAATGCGCTGCGTTTCGTTCAGCGCGCCATCGATGCGCATCCGCACCACGGTCTCTTCCCGCTTTGGTTCCAGGTGGATGTCGCTGGCGCGGTTTGCCAGCGCGTAGTGCAGAATCAGTTCCACGGCGTTCTGGATATGCTTGTCGGACGAACTGATTTCCTCCTCCGATTTGAGGTGGCTCAATTGTTCCAAATCCGACAGCGCGGCCTTTGAGGATATCCCTTTTTCCGCTTCGCGCATGGTTGCGCGGAAACCGTAGAACTGGTTGATGATCTTTTCAATATCGCTCCGCGACGCGATCACCCGGTTGATGGTCAGCCCGGAAAGTCTTTTAATTTGTTCCAGCGCCTCGCCCGTTTCCGGGTCGGCCATGGCGACGGTCAATTCCCCTTCCTTGTTTTCCAGCGGCACCACCATATGACGCAGGGCGAACGGACGGGTGATGGTGCCGGCCACCACGTTGCCATCCAGCTCCAGCGGATCGATGCGGCGGAACGGCAGGCCGAATTCCCGCGCCACGGCCCGCGTGATCGCCTCTTCGTCCAGCGGTTTGCCGTTGGCGGTGAAATTAAGGGCGGCGATGAAGGGAATCGGCAATTTGGGTATTTTATCTTTTTCGCTCCGGCGGCGGCTGCGCCCCCGTTGCTCCCATGCGCGGCGAATGTGTTCGCTTTGCGTGGCGGTGATCGCCTTCTGGCGCAGCAACAGATCGGTGAGTTTTTCAACGCTGTTGATAACGGTCATGCCGGTTATTCTACCGCACGCCGGGGCCGATTGTGAAAAATGGGGAACCTTCAAAACACGGCCAAGGAGAAGCGGTGCATTGGTACAACATAATTTATTCTGTTGTTGGCCCGCAAGGGCCAAGAGTCTAAAACCCATGACCTCACACGATTGATTGACGACTGCGGAAAATGCGACCAGTCGTTTCACTCGCTCGATGAGATACTTGTTGATATGTCCGTTTAAGCGGTGGTGAGCAGGTATGTGAATGAAACTCGGCAAATTACGTTTACCGAGGCGCAAGAGGCCGTTGGTAAAGCCGAGAAGTGTATGACTTTTGTGAAAGAAAAGATCAAGTGGTGAACCACGCCGCGTGACTCGCCGCCTTGTTTTAAAGGGGATTCCCGGCGAAAACGGCGTTCCGCGGCTTCCTTAAAGTTTGCTTCACCATGAAGAGGTCGGCCCGTTGGGCCGATGTACATGCTGGAAATTATGTGGTACAGGGAGAGATAAAGAGAGCTTTGATAGCATATCTGGATCCCCGCATGCGCGGGGATGACAGGGGAGGGGGGGATTAAAATTTCTCCTTCACCGATTCCTCGGCGCCACGCAGACGGGCGCGCCAGGCTTTGTATGCCTCGACAAAAACGGCGTTGTCGGCAACACCGATTTCCAGCGCCGCCAGATTTCCTTCCTTCACCGGCCGAACCCGCACCTCGTACCGCCCCTGCACGCCGTAGTAGACGTGCTGGTTCCGGTCATAGTCCTTCACGTCGTATATACCGTACTTCTCCATGTATTTGTCGAGGAACCGGACGGGCGAAACCAGCGGATCGCCGGCGCAGATGAGGTAACGATAGCTGTAGAGAACGCGGCGGTCGCCGCCTTTGTGCGGCACGGCCAGGAATATTCCTTCGACCGGCTTGCCGCATCGGTCCCCGCCGCCCAACGCGGCGATGGTGACCGGGATACGGCGGATGAAGCGGTCGAATCCGTCGAACCCGCGAGGACGTTTAATCGTGAGGGTGAAATCGGTTTTTGCTTTTTTCTCCAGATCAAAAAAACCGGCTGGCGGTTTTTCGGCGAAGCCGGTGTAGGCGGAATTAAACTTTTCCCATTCGGCGCCGGCAGGGAGCGAAAGGTAATCCACTTTATTTGTGTGCCGCGTCGCGGCGGGCTCTGCCGCGGTGGTGGCCGGTGCATCCGGCTTCGCTGCGGGCGCGGCGGCAGAGGTGGCTGGTGTTGGGGGTTTCGCGGGTGTTTCTGCGGCGGGCGCGGCGGGCTTCGCGGTCTGCTCAGTGACGGTTGTGGCCGGTGCGCCGGGTTTTGATGTAGATGCCACCGGTTTCGCGGATGGCTCCGCGGCGAACGCGGCCAACGGCATTGCGCACATCAAAAGGGAAAAAAAAGCGTGCCGCATCATGCTTCTACCGTTCAAAGCTGACCGATGCGTCGTACACCACCACCCCGAATTTTTGCATCTTTAGATGATACGCTGGCACCTCGAACCAGTAAAGGGCGGTTTTTCCCGGTTCGTGGGGGCCGGGGCTGATGCGTATCGCCGGTTTGTGGGGGTTCGCCACCAGCTTGAATTTGTACGGGCGCTTTTCTTCGTAGCCGTAGACCCATCCGAAAATCTGGTCGATGTTCCGGCTGCTTTGGTTGAGAACCGGAAAGATAACCCCCCTTTTACGGATACGCGTTTCTTTTTTCACCTCCTGCTGGATGGTGAGGTAAGCGGCGCGCGCCTCTCCCGCAGTGAAGATGGCGAGACAAAGCACCAGCGCGCAAAAACTCCTCATGATGTACGTATCGGCGGCGGCGGAAAATTTCTAAAGGCCCGTTTATTCAATGAAATTGCCACCGCCGCCGTAACCGTATAGAATCGCTGGTATGGTGGAAAAGTTCATTTGCATCCACGCCCACTTTTACCAGCCGCCCCGGGAAAACCCTTGGCTGGAAGAGGTGGAGACCGAGGAATCGGCCGCGCCGTTTCATGATTGGAACCAGCGGATAACCAAAGAATGTTACGCCCCCAACACCGCCGCCCGCATCCTCGGCGGCGGGGGAAAAATCGCCGCTATCGTCAACAACTACGAGAAGCTGAGTTTCAACTTCGGCCCCACCCTCCTTTCGTGGATGGAACGGCACGACCCGGATACCTACCATAAAATACTGGAGGCCGACCGCACCAGCATCCGCACCCGCAACGGCCACGGCAACGCCATCGCGCAGGTCTACAACCACTCCATCATGCCGCTCAACAGCCGCCGCGACAAGGAGACCCAGATTATCTGGGGGATAAAGGATTTTGAATTCCGCTTTGGGCGCAAGCCGGAGGGCATTTGGTTTGCCGAAACGGCGGTGGACGCCGAAAGCCTTGCCATCGCCGCAGCGCACGGCATCAAGTACACCATTCTCTCTCCCCGGCAGGCGCGCCGTGTCCGCCCTCTGAGGGGATCCGCCGCCGCGCCGTGGACCGACGTGAACGGCAATCCGGATACGCGCCGCCCGTATCTATACCGGCCCGATGACAAGCACGAGATTGCCCTGTTTTTTTATGATGGCGACGCCGCGCACAGCATCGCCTTCGAAGGGGCGCTGTTCGACGGCGTGCGGATGGCGGAGATGCTGCTGGGCCGCTTCACGCCGGAAACCGAAAAAAATCGGCATCTGGTGCATGTGGCCACCGATGGCGAATCATATGGCCATCACCACAAGTTCGGCGAAATGGCGCTGGTCTCCGCGCTGGCGGAACTGGAAAAACGCCCCGACGTGGCTATCACCAACTACGGCCAATATCTAGACGGCAATCCCCCGCAATGGGAGGCCGACATTTTTCCGAACAGCTCGTGGAGCTGTATGCACGGCGTGGAGCGGTGGAAAAGCGACTGTGGCTGCAACACCGGCGGCGAAGCGGGCTGGAACCAGAAGTGGCGCGCGCCGCTGCGTGAGGCGTTGAACAGCCTAAAAAAGACGGTGGACGCCGTGTACGAAGAGGGGCTGGGGCGTTTCCTGATCGACCCGTGGGAGGCGCGCAACGATTACATTGAAGTGAACCTCAAGCGGAGCGAAGACCGCGTCAAGGGATTCTTCACCCGTCACCAGAAAACCCCGCTCTCCGACGAACAGACGGTGACGGCGCTCAAGCATCTTGAAATGCAAAAAATGGCGATGCGGATGTTCACCTCATGCGGCTGGTTTTTTAGCGATGTGGCGGGCCTCGAATCGATGCAGATACTCAAATACGCCGCCCGCGCCATCGATTTCGCGCAGGAGCTTTCGCTCAAGCCGCTGGAAGATGAGTTTATTAAAATATTGGAGCAGGCCAAAAGCAATATACGGAAGAACGGCACCGGCGGCGAGATATACCGCCGCCATATAGTTCCGATGCGACTGAATCCAATGCGGATGGCGGCGCACGCCATCATCACCGATTCGCTCAGCGCCTCCCGCGAGGGGCTGATGGAGGTGTATTGCTACCAGGTGGAAATGCATGACCGCGCGCACGAGACGTATCTGGAATCGGCGCTGACGACCGGCATATTGGGTATTCGCAACAAGTATACCCTTGAATCGCGCAAGCTCACCTTTTGCCTGCTGCATTTCGGCATGCACGATTTCAACTGCTTCATCCATCCGTTTTTCGAAACGGCGGATTACCAGGCCACCAAGGAAGAGGTGATCCAGGCGTATCGCCGCCGCTCCATCCCCGAACTGATCCGGACGGTGGAAAAATATTTCGGCCAGACCTATTACACGGTGACCGCGCTCTTCAACGACCAGCGCCGCCGCGTGATGGAGCAGCTCATCGCCCCGCATCTCAGCCAGTTCGCCGAAACCTACGAATCGCTGTTCAACGCGAACCGCGCGCTGATGGATTTCCACGCCAGCATCAACGTGCCGGTGCCGGCCGAATTCAGGATCGCCGCGCGGTACGTTTTTGAAAAACAGCTTGGCAGGCTTTTTGTCAGCACATTAACAAGCGTCGACCATGCGGCGATGGCCTCCATCATTTCCGAGGCGGCTCGATGGGGCCTTTCCTTGGATCATCAACGTCTCGCCGAAAACATGACCGCGTGGCTTGAGTACCATGTCGCCCTCACCTGCGCCGACCGGGAGCACAGCACCGCGGCGCTGGTTACCGCCGTCATGGAAGAGGCGGCCGCAAACGGCGTTACGCTTGACGTAAGAAAAATGCAAAATCTGCTCTATCCCCACTACCTTGCGTATGTCACCCCCGCGCATCCCGAGTATAAAATGCTCCACGGCATCAAGGATTTCGACCGGCTCCTGGAACTTTTCGATTTTCTCCTCCCCCCCGCCTGATTCGTTCCCTATTGGACAAGGGCTGTCATTTGACAGGATGGCGATGCGGGCATAGCATGGAATCACAGGGGCGTATGTGTTTCTCCTACATTTCCGAGGGAGGGTTTTCACATGTCCGATGTCAAAGATCAGGTAAAATTTCTCACCACCATCGACCGGCGCGAGTTTATGGGACTCTGTGCGCAAATCTCCGTCGTTCTGGGGCTTGGCAATTCCATGGTGCCCAAAATCGCGGAGGCGCTTGAAGGGGCGGCCCGCAAACCCTCCATCATCTGGCTCCATTTCCAGGAGTGTACCGGCGACTCGGAGGCCTTCCTCCGCACCACCAGTCCTTCGGTGGCGGAATTGGTGCTCGATATCCTTTCCATCGACTACCACGAAACGATCATGGCTGCGTCGGGCGATCAGGCGGAGCAGCTACTCTCCAAGACCATGAAAGAGAACAAGGGGAAATATCTTGTCATCTGTGAAGGGGCTATTCCGCTGGCCACCCCGCCAGGCCCGGCCGGTCTCAGAGGCGGCTACCTCACCATTGGTAACAAGACCGGCCTGCAAATAGCACAGGAGGTCTGCGCCGACGCCGCCGCCGTCATCTGCGTGGGGAACTGTTCCAGCTACGGCGGTGTGCAGGCCCAGCGCCCCAATCCCACCGGCGCGGTGGGGGTTGGGGAAGCGCTTGGGATCAAAACCGTCAATATTCCCGCCTGTCCCCACAACCCGGTTAACTCCATCGCCACCGTCGTGAATTACCTGCTCCTCGGCAGCCTCCCGCCGACCGACCGTTTCGGCCGCCCGCTCTTCGCGTATGAAGGGCGGATACACGATCAGTGCACCCGCCGTTCGCACTTCGACGCCGGCCAGTTTGTGACCGAATGGGGGAGCGAAGAGGCCAAAAAAGGCTTCTGCCTTTACAAGATGGGCTGCAAAGGGCCGCAGACATATAACAACTGCAACAAGGCCCGCTATAACGACCACACCGGCTGGCCCATCGGCGCCGGGCATGGTTGCGTCGGTTGCTCCGAGCCGAAGTTCTGGGACACCATGTCCCCCTTCTACAAACGGCTTGAAGGGGTCGAGGTTCCCTTTGGCGGCGTGGAATCGACCGCCGACAAAGTGGGTCTGGCGCTTACCGGTGCGGCGGCCGCGGGGGCGGCGGTACACGCGGTCTACACGTTCAACAAGAAAAAAGAGCATGAAGAGCGCATCATTGATCGGGAAAAGGAGGGTAAGTAAATGGGAACCCGCGTTGTCATCGACCCGATCACCAGAATCGAAGGCCACCTTCGCATCGAAGTGGAAATCGAAAACGGCAAGGTCAAGGACGCATGGAGCAGCGGCACGATGTTCCGCGGCTTCGAAATCTTCATGCGCGACCGCGACCCGCGCGATGCATGGTACATCACCCAGCGCGTTTGCGGCGTCTGCACCACCGTGCACGCGCTCACCTCGGTGCTCTGCGTGGAAAACGCCATCGGCGTCGAGGTGCCGGACAACGCGCGCCTCATCCGCAATCTCATCATGGGAAGCCAGTACTTGCACGACCACATCGTCCATTTCTACCATCTCCACGCGCTGGATTGGGTGGACGTGGTCAACGCCTTGAAGGCCGACCCGAAGAAGACCGCCGAGCTTGCCTATGCCATCAATCCGCATTCTAAACGGAGCGGGCAGGGGGATTTTCAAGCGGTGCAGGACAGGGTCAAGGCGTTTGTGAATGCGGGCCAGCTTGGCCCCTTCGATAACGCCTACTGGGGGCACCCCGCCTACAAGCTGCCGCCGGAAGCGGATCTGATGGCGGTGAGCCACTATCTTGACGCCCTGACGCTGCAAGCGAAGGCCGCCCGGATGCACGCCGTTTTCGGCGGTAAAAACCCGCATCCGCAAAGCTATGTGGTGGGAGGGATGACCTGCGTGCAGGATCTGACCCCGGACCGGCTGGCCGAATTCATTTATCTCATGAAAGAGACCGTGGATTTCGCCCAGAACGTCTACATCCCCGACCTGCTGGCGGTGGCCCCCTTTTACAAGGAGTGGGCCGGTATCGGCGGCGGGGTGGGAAACTATCTTGCCTACGGCATGTTGCCCGAAAATACCAGGGACGACCCCAATAACCTTTTCTTCCCGCGCGGCGTGGTGATGAACAGGGATTTGGGGAGCCCCCAAAAGCTGGATCAAGGGAAGATCATGGAGCATGTGGCACACTCCTTTTATGAGGGGGAAACGCCGCGCCATCCATCGGCGGGGGAAACCAAACCGTACTTCACCGGCGTCAACACCGCCGACAAGGACGGCAAGTACAGTTGGCTTAAAAGCCCGCGCTACGATGGCAAGTCAATGGAGGTCGGCCCGCTGGCCCGGCTGGTCGTCGGCTATGCTTCCGGCCACAAGCAAATCAAAGCGGCCGTGGACGGCACGCTGAAGCAGCTTGGCCTTCCCGCCTCGATTCTCTTCTCCACGCTGGGCCGAACCGCCGCCCGTGGCATCGAGACCAAGGTGATGGCGGATAAGATGCAGATTTGGGTGGACGAGCTGTTGGCGAATATCAAACGGGGCGACCTCAGCACTTTTTCCAGTTACAAGATGCCCGACAAGGCGCACGGATTCGGCATGACCGAGGCGCCGCGCGGAGCGCTTGGCCACTGGATCGATATCAGGGGCGGGAAGATACACAACTACCAACTCGTGGTGCCCACCACATGGAACGGTTCGCCGCGCGACGCGGCGGGCCAACGCGGCGCCTTCGAGGAAGCGCTTATCGGCACACCGGTGCTCGATCCGAAGAAACCGCTGGAGATACTCCGCACCATCCATTCGTTCGATCCGTGCCTGGCGTGCTCGGTGCATGTGATAGACCCGAAGACGAATGAAGTGCACGTAACAAAGGCGGCGTAACCGCCAGAGCCATTACGGGGGGCATATGGTCATTTTGCTGGAAATGGTAAAGGTAAAGACAGCCGGTGTGCGCGTGTTGCACTGGGTGATTTTCCTGTCCACCGTCTCGCTCGTGCTGACCGGTTTGTATATCGCCGATCCGTTCTGGCTTTCCGGTTCGGGCGAAGCGTACCAAACGTTTGTCATGGCGAAAATCCGGCTGATTCACTTTCTGTCGGCCATCGCGCTGGATGTGGCATTCCTCATGCGGCTCTACATCGCGTTCTTTTCGATCTTCCACACCGATTGGCGGGAGGTGCTCCCGTCCCCAGGCAACGTGGAAGAGGCCTGGCAATCATTCCACTTCTATTGGACGCTGGAAGGGGAGCAGAGGGAGCGCCGCTGGATCGATCCGTTCGACGGGATCACCTTCCACCTGTTGCACCTGGTTCTGCTCCTCCAGCTATTCACCGGATTCGCGCTCTACGTTTCAGGCATCGAGATGGTTGCCGGCGTCTGGGGCCTATGGGCAAAAACCTTGCATGTAGCCACCGACTGGACTCTTGTGGTTTTTGGCGGATTGCCGGGGGTGCGTCTGATGCACCATTTCACGCTCTGGCTGGTGGTGAGCGGAGCATTTCTGCATATTTACCTCCAGATTTGGAAAACCATAAAGCTGCAACGGGCCGACATTAGCGCCATCATCAACGGTTACAAACTGATGGCCGTGAAGCGTGGGAAATAATACCGCTTCCGCCATCACGGTGCTGGGCATCGGCAACATCCTCATGGGGGATGACGGCGTTGGTATACGGGCGCTGGACGCGTTGCGGCGGAATTTCCCGTTTCCCGGCAACGTAACGCTTATCGACGGCGGCACCACCATCTTTCACAACATGGGGATATTCGCCGGCGCGGAAAAGATGATTGTGTTCGACGCCGTGAAGCTGGATGGCCCGCCCGGAACCGTCTACGCCTTCAACACGGATGAATACCGGGTAAAGATGCCGCGCAAGGCCACCTCGCACGACGTGGGGGTGCTCAACACCCTTTCCATGATGGAATTGATAGGCCAAAAGCCGCCGGAGGTGATTATCATCGGCGTACAGCCGAAAGAGTACGACAAGTGGAGCGAAGAACTCACCCCCGAAGTGGCCGCCGCCATCCCCGAAATGCTCCGCCGCGCCGTTGAGCAGTTGGAGAAGTGGGGGAGTGTGCCAGCGGCGGAACGGGCTGTTTGAGGTTGCGTCAGTCTTTTGGGACGGGGCGGGGGATGCCGTTTTGGTCCACGGCGACGTAGACCACTTTTGCTTCCGTTACCCTCACGCATTTGCCGTTGTTAACCCGCTCGGCGTACACGGTAATATCCATTGTGATGGAGGTGGTGCCGATGGCGATGCAGTCCGCGTAGCAACTGACGAGGTCGCCCACGTAGACCGGTTTTTTGAAGATGACCTCTTTCACCGCCACGGTGGCTACCCGTCCGCGGGCGATCCGCATCGCGTCAATCGACCCGGCGATATCGACCTGCCCCAAAATCCAGCCGCCGAAGATGTCCCCTTTAAAGTTGGTATCTTTCGGCATCGCCGCCACGCGCAACGCGGGCTGTTTCCCGGGGGGGAGTTCGCAATAATCTTCTTTGAGATTGCCCATATGGGTTCAGTATATCATTTCCATCTCTTTTTGAGGGCAATGGTATAATAACGCCGTTATCAGGTGCGCGAGGAGGCGTGCCGAACCCCGGTGAAACGTCAATATGAAAGGATCGTCCAATGAAGAAATGGAAATGCCAAGTTTGTGGATACATCCACACCGGCAACGAAGCGCCGGATACCTGTCCTGTTTGCTACGCGCCCAAATCGAAGTTCGTGGAAGCGACCGGCACGCAGCAGATGGATCTCGCGGGATACCTAGACGCGAATATTAAGGGAGAGACCTGGGAAGTGACCCACTACATGGCGATGGCGCTGAAGGCGCAGACGCTAGGCATGCCGGAAGTGGCGGAAACGCTATTGCGGATAGCCGGGGAAGAGGCCTATCACGGCAGCAACTTCATTCTGCGCGGGCACAAGGCGGCGGGGCTTAAGAACAAGATAGACGGCAGCAGCCAGCTTGCCGACGACTTGAAAAAAGATATGGAAATGATGCTCACCGGTGAAAAAGGAGCGCACAAAGGGAAAAATGAAGCGGCCGCCATGGCCAGGGCCGAAGGGCTGGACGAATTGGCCGGATTTTTTAAGATAGCGGCGGAAGACGAATCGCGCCACGCCAAGATGCTGGAAGGGCTTTTGAAAAAGTACTTTTAGGCGTAGCATGTCGGCCCGTTGGGCCGATGGACACGTTAAAACGCGTACATAGCGACACAAATAAAAACGGCGCGGCTTTTTGGGCAGCGCCGTTTTTTTTTACGTCGTATGTTGCTTAGATTTCGTATGGTGGGCGCATGGCGCGCAGGGCCGCCACCCGCTTTTCCATCGGCGGATGCGTGCTGAAAAGGCTCAGCAAGCCGCCGCCGGTGAGCGGGCTGACGATGAACATGTGGGCCGTCGCCGGTTCCGCGTCCATCGGTATGACCTGCGCGCCGCGGCTGATCTTTTCCAGCGCGCTGGCGAGCGCTTCGGGGTTTCGCACCAACGCCGCGCCAGTGCGGTCCGCGCCGTATTCACGGGTGCGGCTGATGGCCATCTGCACCAGCATGGCGGCCAAGGGGGCCAGTATCATCATCAGTATCATCACCACCGGGTGCGAGCCGCCTTCGCGGTCATCACTGCGGCCACCGCCGAAAATCATCGCCCACTGGGCCATGTTCGCCAGCATGCTGATGGCGCCGGCGATAGTGGCCGCGATGGTGCCGATGAGGATGTCGCGGTTTTTAACATGCGCGATTTCGTGGGCCAGCACACCCGCCAACTCGTCTTTCGTGAGTATCCGCATGATGCCATCGGTGACCGCCACCGCCGCGTGCTCCGGATCCCGCCCGGTCGCGAAGGCGTTGGGCTGTTCGGACGGAATGATATAAAGCTTCGGCATGGGGATGCCGGCCGACTGCGTAATCTGCCGCACGATGGTGTGGAGGCCCGGCGCGTCGGCTTCCGAAACTTCGCGCGCGTTGTACATCCGGAGAACGATCTTGTCGCTCCAGTAGTACGAAACGAAATTCATGATAATGGCGAACGCGAAAGCCATCACCATGCCGCTTTGCCCGCCCAGCGCGTTACCCGCCGTCACCAGGATGACGGACATGGCTCCTAGAAGCAGCGTTGTCTTAAGCATATTCATGGCTGTATTGGATCCTCCAATTCGGTTTGTTTTGGACTGATAAGACTTCACGGAATGGAAGTCAATGCTGACTGGTACCCCACATAATTGCCATCAATATAACATATTTTGGGTAGGATATGAACAGACAGGCACGAATAAAAACCGAATAAATCAAACATGTATTTATGTAAAAAATTGAAAATACAGCTTAATACGTCGATGCTGGAAGTGTAAGTCCCGACGGTAAACAGCCGCCGAAGCTGGAATAGAAAGCGGCATCGGAGGGTATGGTTCTTTGCGCGTCGTCGAATAAAAAAAAGCCCGGAACAGCGAACTGTTCCGGGCCATGCAAACAAAATGGGAAAAACCGGCTAGCGTTTTTCCATGCCGGCCGGCTGCTTGGTCACCTGCTGGGCAATCAGGTCGCCTTTGCCGTTGTCGATGAGGTCGTGCCACACGTTGGCGGGGGCGACCACGACCGAACCGGGGCCAACCTGGATGACTTCTTCTTTGCCGTCATCCAGTTTGAAGGTGCCGCTGCCGGCAATGACGGTGAATATTTGGTCGCCGGTGGGGTGTTTGTGGTAGCCGATGCCCTGTTTGGCCTTGTAGTAGTACACATCAAGGGTCAATACATCGGTCTTTACCAGCGTAACCTTGTTTACCGTGCCATCGGTGAATGCCTTGCTTTTATTGATATCGTTTTGTTGTATAGCCATATCGGATCTCCTATTAAAAAATCGGTTTCACACTTTAATCAGCGAACTGGATTACAGTAATACTGTATCCCGATAATGCAACAGGGTCAATTGGCCCTGATTGTTTTCCAGGATCAGTGTTGACCGGCCTTTTCCGGGACGGCGGCGGGCAATTCGTTCACTTCGGGGCTGTTGCCGGAGAGTTCGGGTATCCGCATCACGCTGGCTTTTTCATGTTTCTTTTCGTAAAGAAGAATGAGGCTGATGCGCCGGTTCCGCTCGTCACGCGGGTTGTATTTGATCAACGGCTCGGTGTCTGCGTAGCCCACCACCCGCGCGATGCGGTAGGGGTCGATGCCGGATTCTTCCAGCAGCTTGCGCGCGGCCAAGGCGCGATTGGAGGATATTTCCCAGTTGGTGATGCCATTGACGTTATAGGGAGTGGCGTCGGTGTGCCCCTCAAGCGCCACGCGGTTGGTGGTTTCCTTGATGTTGTCGGCTACCATCTTCATCACACTTTTGCATTTTTCGGTCGGGGTAACGCTTCCCGGTTCGAACATCCGGCTCCCTTCTTTGTCCACCAACTGGATACGGACGCCTCCCTCGAAGATGTCGATCATCACTTGGTCTTTAAGTTCGTCGAATTTTTCCGAAACCGCGCCGGTAATTTTATCTTTCATCTGTTCGGCGGTCATTTCGGATGCGGCCCCTTTGGTGATGTCCATGCTCTGCGGCGAGTTCTGCTCGCCGCCGGGTTGCGCCACAATGCCTTTGGTACCCTCGAAGAAGGAACTGCCTGATTCCTTGAAGACGGAGAATTGTTTGAAGTATTCCGCCATCACGATCCGCTTTTCCGGCGAGACCATGGCGAGAAGCCAGAGCAGCAGAAAGAAGGCCATCATGGCGGTCACGAAGTCGGCGTAGGCGACTTTCCACGATCCACCGTGGGCGCCTCCATGCCCCTTTTTCACCTTTTTGACGATGATGGGCTGTTTGCCGTCTTTCTTCGCATCCGCCATTAATTACTTCTTAACCTTCGATACGGCGGCATCCACTTCGGCGAATGATGGCCGTACCTGGTGCGGGATGACGCGGCGGCCGAATTCTACGGCCACCTGCGGCGCTTCGCCCCGGACAAACGCCACGAGGATCACTTTGAGCATCATGAGGAACTGGTGATCTTCCGCGGCAAGCGCCTCGAGGTTTTTAGAAATCGGCCCCACGTATCCGTAGCACAGCAACACGCCGAGAAAGGTGCCTACTAGCGCCGCGCCGACGTGGTGGCCCAGCACCGACGGCGGTTCGTCGATTTTGCCCATGGTGATAACGACGCCGAGCACTGCGGCCACGATACCCAGGCCGGGCAGCGCGTCCGCCACGTTGCCGATAACTTTCGACGGGGTAAGCGCCTCATCATGATGGGCGTCCAATTCGGTGTCCAGCAGCGCATCCAGATCGTGTCCCGCGATGGAAGTGCTCATCACGGTGCGGAGGGTATCGGTAACGAAATCGAGGTTGCCATGGTTGGAGGCGAATTTCTTGTACTTTCCAAAGATGGCGCTTTTTTTCGGGCTTTCAACGTCCTCTTCGATGGAGATCAGCCCTTCGCGCCGTATTTTGAAGAAGATTTCGCTCATCAGCATCAGCGCTTCCATGTAATCGGCCTTGCTGTAGGTCTTGCCGGTGAGGATGCGCTTCATGTCGGCGAACACCAGTTTCATGATTTTTGGCGGGGCCTGAATGATGAATCCTCCAACCGCCGCGCCGCCGATGATGACCAGTTCCGCCGGCTGAATCAGAACCGAGAAGTTGCCGTGCTCAAGGGCATAGCCCGCCAGCACGGTGCCAATGACGGTGATGGCCCCGATTATGAAAAACATTTATTCAGCACTCCTTCGGTTCTCCCGGTGTTCCCGGAAGATTTCACGCTGACGTAAAAAGACATAATGGATTAGTTTATCCCGGATTTCTTCATCCATGGGAGAAAAGTTTACCCACAGCCGTCCCAACTCCAATTTTACCGCCTTGCCGTAGATGTAAAGCGCAACCGGCGTGGTAAACGGAAGCATCATCTTTATCTCCATCCTATCGCCTGGCGCGGCCGGCGCGGCAAACGGCATACTGATGCCGCCCCCGCTTAATTCCACCGAAAGGTGCGGCATATGGCAAAACTCTTCCCGATCCTTTTCCAGAAAGCTGATTATGGCGTCAAGTTTCGCGTTGATCATACGCAGCCACGCCGCTAGCAATCTATCGTCATGTTCGGCCAAATCGCCGAATTCCGCCTGGATCAGGTCGGTGGACACGCGCGATTTAAGCTCCTCCGCGCCGGGCGCCAGCACCCGCGCCTCGATCGGGATGAACGCCTCCACTTTGGAATATTCTCCGTGAACGGAGCTTTCCCATTCTTCTTTCGTTTGTTCTTCCATATTGCCGATGTTGATTACTTTACCATACGGCTGAACGGCTTCCACCAATCGTTTTACCCCGATCCGCTCTAATGAAACGTTTCACTTTACACGGCTGCGCCTCGAATACCCCGGCGGCGCAAACGCATTTGTAAACAGTCAATTATTGGGCCTTGCGGCTCCTGTATGAGAATATCAAATTAAGCGAAGGAGTAGCAACCCTAAAAGAGCCGCCAGTCCGGCGGGGACGATTACCTCGCCCGTGGCGCTTCCGAGCAGCAACAGGTGGTAGATGAAGAGAAAATCCTGCTTGATGGACATTTTGCTGCTTCCCGCCGTCCGCTGATTGAAGACGTAGGGTACTTCGATGTTTTTTAAGAACGTTCCCCGCACCAGCACTTCAAGGAAAATCTTGAAACCGGTCGGCGAGAGTTTTTTCAGGTTTACGCGGTTCGCCCTGAAGAGAAAACAGCCGGTGGTCGTGTCGTGAATCCCCCATAGCGTTTTGGGCAGCAGTATTTTGGCGATGATGTTCGCTACGTTCGATATTATCACGCGGTACCATTCCCAGTCCTGCGTGCCGCCCCCTTCCACTTTGCGGCTGGCGATGGCCATATCGGCGTTATCTTTCACCGCCGCTTCGTACAGGCGCCTGATAATGTCGGGCGGGTGTTGCAGATCGGAATCGATAACGGCAAAATATGCGCCGCCGGCGGCCTCCCAGCCGCGTACCACGGCGGTGGCTAGGCCGCGCTCGGTGGTGCGGCATATTACCTTGAGGCCGGGATAGCGGTCTTTAAGGGATTCGGCGATTTTCGCGGTGCCGTCCGGCGAGTTGTCGTCCACCACAATCATTTCCACGGTGGCGTCGCTGCCGGTAAAACTGTCGTGTACGCGGCGCAGCAACTCGGCGATGTTTTTCGCCTCGTTATAGGTGGGCATCACCAGTGAAATAGCGGGGGCCGTCATGCGTGGAAGTCTACCAGAATCCGCGCGCCGGAAGAAACGCCAATGCGCGCGGCGGTTCTCAGGTGGGTACGCAATTTATTGTGTACCTTGGCGCGCCAGCGCCAAGAGAGGGGTCATGCCTTGTGGCATGATGTACCCAATAAATTGGGTACCCACCAACGCATATTCATTTCACCACCCCCGGATTCGAGTCCAGCGGCAAGAAATTCCAGTTATGTAATGATATTTTTAGGGAACCGGTGATATTTGGGCAATGCGGCGGTATGCGGTAGAATAATTCAGGCGAGGAATTGTAAATGACCATGGAAACATTGCTCAAAGAGAAGCGGCAGGAAATCCTCCGCATCGTACGCGAACATGGGGCACGAAGTATCCGTTTATTCGGTTCCGCCGCGCGGGGCGAAGACCGCCCCGATAGCGACATAGATTTTCTTGTAGAGATGGAGGATGGGCGCAGTCTTCTTGATATTGGCGGTATGCAGATGGACCTTCAAGACCTGTTGGGAAAGAAAGTGGATGTTGTCACCGAAAAGGGGATGCGGCCACGCATAAGGGACAGGGTTTCAAAAGAAGCCGTTTCCCTATGAGGGATGACCACCAGCGCATTCTGGATATTCTTGTCCAAACCTAGGTTGTCTACCACCTTCAGATTATTGGTGAAGCGGCCAGCAAGATTTCCGATGCCGGCAAAGAAAAGTACCCCTCGGTTCCGTAACGTAAAATAATCGGCATGAGGAATACCCTTGTTCACGGGTATTTTGGGGTGGATGCCGATGTTGTATGGGCGGCGGTGAAGAACGACCTGTCAAACCTCAAGGAACTGTTAAGGAAAATGGAATAACAAATTCGGCCATCATTCCTTCAGAAGGTCGCTGGCGAGTTGCAGGGTGGTGCCGTTGACGGCGGAGGATTGGGGGCCGGCGAGGAAGAGTATTGCGTCGGCCACCTGTTCCGGTTTCAGCATCGGGCCATCAAAGCCGGGGAATGCCTCGCGCAGCATCTCGGTATCCACCGAGCCGGGAGCTACGGCGTTCACGCGGATGCCGTACTGCCTTCCTTCTTCCGCCAGCGCTTCGGTGATGCCGATAACGGCGAACTTCGACGCGCAGTAAACCGAGAACCCCGGAAACTTTTTAGCCCCCTGCACGCCTGAGAGGGATGACACATTAATGATGCTCCCCCCTTTTGCCTTCATCAGCTCAAACGCTTCACGGCAGCAGAGGAAGACGGCGGCGGCGTTCACCTGCATCACACGGTGGTACTCCACCATCGAAACGTCTTCGATATACGCGCCGGAGAAAACCCCGGCGTTGTTCACCAGAATGTCGAGTGCCCCGTGGTTGGTATGGACATGCGCGAAGAGGGCGAGGATCGCTTTTTCGTCCGCCATATCGCAAACCATTGCTTCGGCGCCACCACCGGCATTAGCGATTAGCCGCACAGTTTCATTCAACTCGGTCTCGGAGCGTGCGCAGGCTATTACCCGCGCCCCTTCTTTGGCGAGCGATAGCGCCACGGCCCGGCCTATGCCGCGCCCGGCGCCGGTCACCAGCGCAATTTTTCCGTCAACCATTCCCATGCCTGGTATTCTATTACCATTATGATTTCGTGCATATAGTCTTTCCCTAATTCGCGGCGTATAATACGTTCGGCGCGGGGCGGGAGCATCCTGCGCTGAATTATCAATTTAATTTCAAACCGAGACACCACCCGGCAGCAAATAAACGCGCATTTCGCGAGGGGGATACTGTAAAATGAATCCCGACCGTATTTTGGGTGATCTACGGGGAACGAGCCGCCTGGCTATGCGGGGGGCGCTTTTTATGTCAACCGTGATGAACAAGGACACGCTCAGGTGAACAACAACACAGCCGCCGGTTATTCGGGCAAGGAAAAGCTGGTTCTCGGCCTTGCCATTGTTTTTACGTACATTCTCATGATTTTCGGCAACGTGGTAACGACCACCGGTTCCGGCATGGCCTGCCCCGACTGGCCGCTCTGTTACGGCACGGTGAATCCGCCCAAGGCGATCTCCGTTTGGATCGAGTGGGGCCACCGCATGATCGGCGGTGTCACGGGCTTTTTGATTCTCGCCGCCGCGTTTGTCGTCTGGAAAAAAGCCGGCCCCGCCATACGCTTCTTCCTTAAAATAGCGGTTGCCACTATCGTGGCGGCCATTTTGCTCGGCGGCGGTATTATCATCATCGATGCCCCGTTGCTGGATTCCTTCATGCGCATCGCGGTGGTGAGCAGCCATATTGTTTCCTCCACCATTATATTCGTAACGATGATCGTCGCTTACCATTCCGTTTCGTCCCGTTCGGGAGATGCCGCCGACCGCTATTCCTTTCTTCTTTTCGGCCTGGTATACGCGCAGATTGTTGTTGGCATCGTGGTGCGTTATGCGCACGCCTCGATGGCCTGTGGGCCTGATTGGCCGCTTTGTCAGGGGGCCATTTTGCCGCCCGACTACTCATTCGAAGTGCTTTTGCATTACACCCACCGGCTGATCGCATATGTCATTTTCGGCATTACCCTTTGGAAGTTGACCGCTACCCTCAAAGCGGGCATTCCCGCGCGCCGGGCGGCGATCACCTTCGGGCTGGTGTTGCTGCAGGCATCCATCGGCATTGGCATCGTGCAGACGGTCATGTTCTTGCCGCTGTTGGTCCTGCATGGCGCGGCCGGCTTTGCCCTGTTGGGTTGGACGGCGTATCTTGGCGCGCCGGGGATGATCGGCGCGCGCGCGGCGGAACAGTGATGTTTCATTGCCCAAGCGGGGATTTGGTTGGATAGGAAGCAATTCAGCGGGTTGATGATCCTTCCGAAGCCGGGGATTGTCGCGCTGGTTATCGTCTCCGGCATCACCGGCCTTTATTTGGGTGGGCACGGCGTCCTTCAAACTAAAATCGCCTTCTGGACCCTTTTGGGGCTTGCGCTGTCCACGGCGGGCTCCGCGGCGCTCAACAATTTTATTGACCGTGATATCGATTCGGTGATGGATCGCACCAAAGGACGGTCGCTCCCATCGGGCGCTGTTTCCGCCAGCGCCGCTTACATGATCGGCACCGGACTGGTGTTGGCGTCATTAATCATCATGAAAATCGCCGTTGGCGCCCAGGCAACATTGTTGGCCGGCATGGCGGTCTTTATTTATGTGGTTCTTTACTCGCTTCTTCTAAAACGCCATACGCCGTTTGCCACCCACATCGGCGGTATTGCCGGCGCCATGCCGCCGTTGATAGGCTATGCGGCGGCCCACGGCAATATCGATCTGCATGGCTTGGTTCTCTTTCTAATTATTGTAATTTGGCAGCAGCCGCATTTTTGGTCGCTCGCCTTAAAATACCGCGAGGATTACGCCCGCGCCGGCGTGCCGAACCACGCGGTAGCAATGGGCGTTCAGCCAACCAAACGGCGGATCATGGCGTATGTGGCGATGCATTTGCCGATCATGTGGTTGCCGTACCAGGTCGGCATGGCGGGGAAAATGTATCTCACCATCGCCATGGTGATGACCTTTGCGTATATTGCCTTAACCGCACGTTTCTTTTTTTCCGGCAAAGACAAGGAAATGGCGATTTTCCATTTTTCCAACATATATCTGGTTGTGGTGTTCGGCTCGATGATAGCCGACGCGGTCAACCTGTAAAGGGAGCATTATGAAAAATTCCTATTACGGCAAATGGTTCATGCTTTCCGTCGCTTCGCTTGGTTTGGGCGGCGGGTTCGCGTTCCTCATCGGCATGGCGCGCGCGCCGTTCGCCGAGAAATATTTCCCCCAAAACTATTTCCAGCACGCGCTGGTGGGGCATGTGAACCTCGCCATTCTTTTCTGGCTCCTTCTTTCCACCATGGTGGTTTGGTGTTATCACCTGAAGACGCCAGGGCTGAAACCGGCCCTCTGGCTGGCGGGCATTGGCACCGCCTTGGTTGCTTTTACCGCGTTGTTCGGCGGCGGCGACGCGGTGCTGAACAATTACGTGCCCGCGCTGGTGAATCCGGTTTTCTTCGCCGGTCTGGCGCTTTTTTTTATAGGGTTTTCGATAAATGTGTTCCGCTTCGCCAAAGAGGCGGCGGCGAATCTTGCCAGCGACGACATGGTGCTGAACGCTATCGGCGCGGGGGTAATGATTGGTATCGTACTCGCGGCGGCGGTAGTGGTAAGCCTCGTCAAGCTGGGGCCTGATATCAACGATTATCAGCAGCAGATGTATTATGAACGCTTATTCTGGACACCCGGCCATATCCAACAGTTTTTGAACGGCTCTATGCTGGCGGCGGTGTGGTACGCGCTGACGCGCCTGACCGCCGGCGGCGAACTGAAATTCTGGCCTGTGCTGAAAGCCGCCAATAAGGTGTTTATCATCTCTTCCGTACTGTTGTTCTCGCTTCTCTTTTTTATGGACCCAATGGACAAGCCGATGCGGATCGGCGCCGAGATCATTTACGGCGTCGGTCTTGGCATCCCGCTGTTTATGCACATCGCCAATATCCTCCGGCAGGCAAAGCGCGATTTCGGCAGCCCCCCCACGGTGGCGCTGTTCTTCTCGATAACCATCTACCTCTACGGCATCTTTATCGCCTACGGCGGTTTCGACAACGATACCCGCGTGCCGGCCCATTACCATGGCGCCGTCACCGCGCTCACGCTGGCCCTGATGGGTTTTGCTTGGCACATGCTCAACAAGGATGGTCTCGCCATAATCTTTCCCCGGTTGGCGAAAGCGCAGCCGTATATTTACGGCGTGGGAATGATCCTGTTTATTTCCGGTCTTTTCGTTTCCGGCCTTTTCGGCGCGCCGCGCAAAACCCCCGGCACCGCCTGGACCGACAACCCGGTTGTCCTCGCCAGCATGTCCCTGATGGGTATCGGCACGCTGTTGTCGGTATTGGGCGGTATCGCTTTCGTTCTATACGTCGCCGCCACGCTGATTAAAAACCGCCGCGCCGCCTAACCCCGCAATCCGAATTTGGCGGCAAGAGGGAATAAGTGATACTAAGGATCAAGATAAGCGTCCTTCTGTTAATGTTGGCTTCCAGTGTTGCGTACGCTACAGAGATAGATTTGTCGGCTGAACAACAGCGGATTTTGCTGCTGGCGTACAAAGAAGGGAAGCGTTTTGGCTTTGAGCGGACCACCCAGTCATTGGTTTTTGCGGAAACGATAGCGGGACGTTATAACATTGGGGACACCGACCAAAAGGTGGGGGAGAGGGCTTACGGCGTAGGACAGATTAAACTGAGCACCGCCAGGGAAGTTCTGGCCAAGCACCGCAGGTTTAGAACGCACCCTAAATACGGTGTGCTCAAATACGATGAACAATTGATAACGGCGTTGATGTCGGATGAAGAATTTAATATCAGGGTGGCCGTTTACCACTTGCACGACTTGTATGTAAAGTTCAAGCAGGATGGAGAATCAGATAAGCGGGCGTTGGACTTGTCAATTAAAGCCTATAATTGCGGTTTGAACAGGATTTGCGCCAATGGCAAATATTTAAGAAGGGTTAAACAGTTTAGAAATACCTTGATAAAGGAATTTAATCGGCGAGTGGCCGCCGGGGAAATTGATCCCGGCAATTTGACCGGAATACAGTTGGCGTATAAGGACGGGAAGTGAAACATTCAGCGGCACGTTTCCATGCCACCGCTTGGCAAGTCCGGCATTCAGGGTAATGCCTGTGGTAGGATTTATATCGATGGCAAACAAAAAAATATCCCGCATTTCTTTCCTTGGCATCGTGTTTATGGCCGCGATGCTGTGTATAGCCCCTTCGGTTAATGCCGCGAAGAAGGAAGCGGCACACGGTGAGGGTGGCGGGGAAGGGGAAGGCAAGGAGGGAAAGTCGGGCGGATTTATCACTTTGGATCCGATCATCGTCAACCTCGCTTCGGATAAAGGGAAACGTCTGCTGAAAGTTTCCATACAATTTGAGCCGGCCACTCAGGAAACCGCTCAGGAAATATCCAATCGTCAGCCGCAGGTAATAGACGCCCTCATAACGGTTCTTTCATCCAAGTCATCGGAAGGACTTCTGACGATGGAAGGTAAAATAGCGCTCAAAGAACAGATCATGACAAAGCTCAACGGTATCCTTGCAAACGGCGTTAAGAACGTATTTTTTGTGGAGTTTATAATACAGTAACCTCCCAGCTCGGCGTATATTCCGACAACCAGACCAGCAGCTGATTCAGCGCCGCGGCATCCGTTAGAATTCCAGAGTTGCCGTTTCCGCCGCCATTCATCCATCCTCCGTGAAAAACTGCGTGAAAAGCTGTCGAAATCCCGGGGAATAGTGTTAAAATTCTATTCTTTAAAGGTGTGGCATAAGTGGCAATTGCATTTTTGGAGGACGTATGGCGGAAAACGAACAGCCCGGAGCGCCTGGGCGGAAAAAGTGGTTGTTTGCAGCCATTATTTTCGTGATAGCCATAGTAATAGCCGTGGCGGTTAACTATAAGATCATCACGCGGGGTCTCTGATTTCCCGAAACAATAGTTAGAACACCGGAGAGAGCAGCATGAAGGCGGTAGAGACCCATTCCTTGCGCCACACCTATCCCGCCCGCAGCAACGCCAAGGCGGGCTTGGCGCTTAAGGGAATCGATTTTTCAGTGGAACGGGGCGAGGTTTACGGCTTTCTGGGGCCGAACGGCTCTGGCAAGACGACGCTTTTTAAAATCCTCTCCACCCTTATCGAGCCATCCGAAGGAACCGCTTTTATTTTTGGCCACGACGTGGTGAAAAACGTGGACGAGGCCCGCAAGAAGATGGGGGTCGTCTTTCAATATCCAAGCCTCGACAAAATGTTGACCGTCGAGGAAAACCTGACCTGTCAAGGCCATCTGTACGGTCTCTCCGGCGCAACTTTGAAAAAACGGGTCGATGAGATGATGGATCGCTTTGGGCTTACCCCCCGGCGCGGCGAATCCGTGCAGCACCTTTCCGGCGGCTACCGGCGGCGCGTGGAACTGGCCAAGGGGTTGATCCACAGCCCCGACCTGCTCGTTCTGGACGAGCCTTCCACCGGGCTGGATCCGGCGGCGCGCCGGGAGTTTTGGGAGACCATCGCCGCGCTCAAGAAGAAAAACGGAATGACCGTGTTGGTGACGACCCACATGGGGGAAGAGGGAGACCGGTGCGACCGGCTGGCCATCATGTACGAGGGCGGGATAATTGCCACCGGCACGCCCGATCAGTTGAAGGCCGGCATCGGCGGCGACGTGATAACGATCCACAGCGGCGAGCCGGACCTGCTGCTTGATACGCTTGATACGAAATTCGGCGTCCGCCCGGTGCTGCTGGACGGTGTCATACGGATGGAGCTGCCGCGCGGCCATGAAATGATTCCCAAAATCGTGGAAGCGTTCCCCGGCAAGATCACTGCCATCAGCGTGGGCAAACCAACACTGGAAGACGTGTTCGTACACAAAACCGGCCGGATGCTTTGGCTGGAAGGGGCGGCGGCCGCCACCCCGCAGGAGGCCAAGCATGAATAATCTGATGCTCGCGGTTTGGTCGCTGTGGCGGCGCGAGATGGTTCGTTTCTACCGCGATCGGAGCCGTGTTATCGGCGGACTGGTTCCCCCCATTATTTTTTGGTTTTTTATCGGCAGCGGCCTTTCCGGCAGTTTCAGCGTGGGGAGTGGCGAGACGGCACTTAATTACCGGCAGTACTTTTTTCCCGGCACGCTGGTGCTGATCTTCCTTTTCACCGCCGTGTTTTCCACCATTTCCATCATCGAAGACCGGCGCGAGGGATTTTTGCAGTCGGTGCTGGTGGCGCCGGTGCCGCGGCTGGCCATTGTGCTGGGCAAGTTGTTCGGCAGCGCATCGCTCGCCTTTCTGCAGGGGATGCCGTTCCTTATCGCGGCGCCGCTTATCGGTCTCCACTTCACCATCTCATCGCTTCTCATCTCGCTTTTTATTTTGTTCGGTGTTGCTTTTTCACTGGCGGGTGTCGGCTTCCTCATCGCATGGCGGCTGGACAGTACGCAGGGATTCCATGCCATTATGAATATGGGGCTCATCCCGCTCTGGTTGCTCTCCGGCGCGCTTTTTCCGATCCATAACATCCCCGGATGGCTCTCCACGGTGGTGCGCCTGAATCCGCTTACTTATTGCATCGCGGCCCTTCAGCACGAACTGTTTGTCCCCGGCGCGATACCCGATCTGCCGCCGCTTTGGTTCTGCGTGGCGGTCATCGTTGTTTTTTCAATAGCGATTCTTTTCGCGGCGGTGTTCATCACCCGCAGGGGGCGCGATCAATAATGGATAGCGGCATTATTAATCTGTTGCCGCATTTTCAGGCGTTCTGCAACAGCGCGTCCACGGTGTTGCTGCTCTGCGGCGGCTATTTCATATCCAAAAAGGATAAAAAAACGCACAAAAAGTGTATGGCGGCGGCGTTCCTCGCTTCGACGCTGTTTCTTATTTCCTATCTCACCTACCACTCTATCGCCGGCGGGTTGAAGTTCGGCGGCCAAGGCGCCGTGCGGGGTATTTATTTCTTTATACTCGGCACGCACACCATCCTCGCGGCGGTTGCGCTGCCGATGATACTGATGACGTTTTACCGGGCATTCAAGGAGGACTTCGAGAGGCACAAGCGGATAGCCCCGTGGACGCTTGGGATCTGGCTGTATGTATCCGTCACCGGCGTGGTGATTTACACGATGCTCTATCATCTGTATCCGGGAAGCAATTAGCGGTATTCCGGCGATGCAGGGAAATGGCGGACGCTACCATCTGCTCACCTTCGGGTGCCAGATGAACAAATACGATTCGGAGAAAATAGAGGGATTGCTCGCCCGCCAAGGGTTGACCGCCACGGCCAATCCGGAAGAGGCCGACCTCATCCTGCTCAACACCTGTTCCATACGCGACAAGGCGGAGCACAAAGTTTTTTCGAAGCTCGGTATTTTGAGCGCCGCCAAACGGGCGGATCAGGTTATCGCGCTTGGCGGTTGCATGGCCTCGCTGCGCAAAGAGGATATTTTCCGCCGCGCCCCGATGGTCGACATGGTTTTCGGGCCGGACGCCATCGAACGGTTGCCAAAAATGATCAACGATTTCCGCACCACCCGCGCGCGGCAGATCGATGTCGCTTTTAACGATACTGCCACGTGGGATCGCCCGGAAGACGGCGCGGCGCTCGAAAGCGCCACCGTGGCCTGGGTCGGCATTATGAAAGGATGTGACAACCGCTGCTCCTACTGCGTGGTGCCCGACACCCGGGGGCCGGAGGTGAGCCGTCCGGCCGATTCCATCCTGGCGGAAGTCGGGGGGCTGGCCGCCAAGGGGTATAAAGGGATCAATCTGCTAGGGCAGAATGTGAACAGTTACGGCAAAGGGCTGCCGTCATCGGCCGATTTCCCCGGCCTGCTCCGGATGGTGGACAAGGTGGAGGGGGTGGAGCGGATACGGTTCATGACCTCCCATCCGAAAGACCTCAACGACGGGCTTATCGCGGCGATGCTGGAATGCAAGAAGGTCTCCCCTTCATTCCACCTGCCGCTGCAGGCGGGGGGCGACCGCATTCTGGGGCTGATGCGCCGCGGCTATACAGCCGCCGGGTATATGGAAAAAGTCCGCCGCCTGCGGGATGCGGTACCGCAGATCACCATTTCCACCGACATCATGATCGGCTTCCCCGGCGAAACGGAATCGGAGTTTTTAGATACCAT
>JAHFEK010000070.1 GCA_023248495.1 Nitrospinales bacterium | reverse complement strand
CCCCTTCTTCGACAGCACTTCAGTGATCGACGCCGTCAACGTGGTTTTGCCATGGTCGACATGGCCGATCGTGCCGACGTTAACGTGCGGCTTTGTACGCTCAAACTTCTCTTTCGCCATTTACCCACTCCTTCACTCACACAAGCCAAATTCTTTAGGTATGAAGCTATATACTATCTATGGAGCCCGCGATGGGAATCGAACCCATGGCCCCGTCCTTACCAAGGACGTGCTCTGCCACTGAGCCACGCGGGCTTTTACTCACACTCCCAACACTCCGCCGCCTTTACTGGAGCGGGAAACGGGACTCGAACCCGCGACCCTCAGCTTGGAAGGCTGACGCTCTACCAACTGAGCTATTCCCGCGCTTACAGGCAATGGTGGAGAGGGAAGGATTCGAACCTTCGAAGGCCGGAGCCGACAGATTTACAGTCTGTTCCCTTTGACCACTCGGGAACCTCTCCCGTCCACATCTAACTTCCACAATTTCAAAACTACCCGCCCCAAAACTGGAGCTGGCGAAGGGAATCGAACCCCCGACCGGCTGATTACAAATCAGCTGCTCTACCAGCTGAGCTACGCCAGCCTCACCAAAAGGGTAAACCGAGATATTACGAAAAGAGCTTGATAGGTGTCAAGGAGTATTTACGCGGCGGGAAGCCAAAGCCAACCCGGCGCCATCCTCCTCCGGAAGGCGCGATGCATCGCAAACACCAGTGTCACTTTTCGTTCTCGGCGGCTAGCGCTGCCTTAAACTCCGCATAGTCCACATTAAGTGGATTCCGCGTAAGGAGGGACTCTATCACACCACGGGCATTTTGCAACATCCCGTTTTCAGAAAAAAGTTTGGCCAGCTCAAAGGCCGCCGGATCGGTAAGCCGCCCCTCGCGGTAAAGCGGCTCCAACGCCGCGATGGCCGCCGCTACGCGCCTGGATTCGCGGGTAACTCCTTCATCGGCGAAATACGCCCAATACCATGACCGGGCGAAACGTCCAAACGCGGGGCCGTCCGCCAATAACGCTCCGGCCATGCATCGTACGTACTCCTTTTCATCAAAGCGCGCCTTGGCGGCAAACGCCCGGTTAATTCCACCCAAGAACCGGACAAGCCCCGCCACGCGCCCCTCCCCGACGATCATCGGCTCTATCGCGGCGGTCTTGACCGCAGCAGATAGAAGCAACAGAATCACCACGCCCGCGAGCATTCCTCCGGCGCGCGGCATCCCCCCTCCGGCGGAAATACATTCAGGGGAAGCTTCATGCGCCAGCGGCGGCTCTTCCACAAACCAGGCAAGGGCCGCCAGCACCGGCAACAACAACGCCAGTGAGAATCCTATCCGGCCCGGCATCGCGGGAGAAACAAAATGCGCGGCCGTGAAAGCGGCATCTTTCGAGGCGGCGGCATATCCGATCACCGCCCGCGCCGTGACATCGAAAACAGCCGCCACCAACAGAACAGCGGTAACGGCAACGGCCAGCCACGCCGCCGCCGTAAAAAAGGGAACTTTTTTATTATCCATGGTAAATCGGACCCAGATAGGCAAAGAGCGCGATGAGGTTGAGCGCGAGGAACAGGTACACCAGCGCCGGCCGCCATGCGGAACGGTTCACCCCCCCAAGAAATTGGACGCCGCCATACGCGGCCAGAATCGACGCGGGCGCAACCGCGTAAAAAAGATAGCGGCCCGACACCAACCGCATTAACTGGGGAGAGAAAAAGGTGCCGATATTCATCGCCAGTACCATCAGGCAGAAAAGAAGCGCGAAGATGAGCATCCGCGCCGCCGGTTCCCGCTGCCAGCGGAGCATCCCCGCCACGATACCGGTAAACAGCGCGCCGGACAAAAGAGCGTACACCGCATAAAATCCAAAGCTCTGTTTATAGACCATCTGCCCCACCGTGAACCACCCGGTGACAAACATGATGGCCAGTCCGCGCATCCACATCCCGGCGGGAAGCGCCGCCAACTCGGCCGGGCCGGCGAACGAATACCCCAATGAAAGCCCCACCCGGTCGGCCAGCCGGATCATGCTATCCGCGGCGGCCAGCTCCAGCGAGAGAAGGGCCGCTGCCGCCACAGCAATGAATAGCGCCCCCCCCTTTACCGCCATGCGGGCCGAGCGGGCAGCCAGAATTACCGCGGCAAAAGCCAACGGAAAAAGGATTACGGCATGTCTTTTCACCAGCAGCGAAAGTCCCAACAATACGAACAGCGCCGCCAGCCGCCGGGCGGAAACCTCCCGCATCGAAATCATGACAAGACAACAATAAAACACCGCGCTAAACAACAAAATCGCCAGCACATCAGAATTGACCATCGCGGAAAGATAGGAGAACTGCGGATGAAACCCGGCGATTACCCCTGATAGCAGCGCCACCGCGCCGGGGCCGAACAACAGCGTGGCGGAGCGCCAGACGAGGAACACAGTAATAAGGGAGAGCACCGCCGACACCCCGCGCGCCCAATAGAGCGCCCCCTCAATCGTGGCTGGGGCGAACAACCGTATGGGCAGGGAAGCAACCCAATAATACAGAGGTGAACGGGTGCCGATAAAATCCTCGCTATGTTGCATCAGCGACGTTTGCGCGAACGCGGTAACTCCTTCCGGCGGCGCGGGCATCTCCGCCAACTTCCAATAATTGCTGCGGGCGAGGGACTCCAG
The DNA here is from genome assembly GCA_023248495.1 of Nitrospinales bacterium. GTDB lineage: Bacteria > Nitrospinota_A > UBA7883 > JACRGQ01 > JACRGQ01 > JACRGQ01. The sequence goes on along the minus strand of JAHFEK010000070.1, from coordinate 6,083 downwards.
AATCCGGGCCTCGGCCCCCGGCTGTTCGTCCCGCCCCGAAAGAACGTACACATAGGCGAAATGGTTTGGCTCGTCATTGCCGAGCCACGGCGGCACCATGAACATGAAGAATAACGATTTCACCAACACCGCCACAAGCAAGAGCCAGAGAACCCTGTTTTTCATCAGCGGCCATCTCCACAACAATCACAGCGGCGGAAAAAGCAGGCGGCGACCCGCCGGATGAAATGGAGATTGCCAAACAAATATCGGCGCCAAAGCCTCCCCGGCTCCTGCATCATCCGGTAAAACCATTCAAGCCCCATCCGCTGCATCCAGCGGGGGGAACGCCGAACCAGGCCCGCCACCACGTCAAAGCTGCCGCCAACCCCCATCGTGAACGGTACGTTCATCATCCGCACGTGCCGATCCATGAATAGTTCCTTTTTTGGCGAACCCATCGCCACGAAGAGAATGTCGGCTCCCGAATCCCGTATTTTTTCAGCAACCGCCGCCTCTTCCTCCGGCCTGTAGTATCCGTGCTGAAAGCCCGCAACGGCAATGCCATAACGCTCGCGGCATATCGCAACCGTTTTCTCCAGAACTTCCGGGGACGCGCCGAAAAAGAAAAATCGCCAGCCGCGCCCCTTCCCTTCCGCCATTAACCGGTGCATTAGATCGATGCCGGCCACCCGCTCCGGGATCCGCGCACCGAGCAAACGGCCGGCCCAAAGCAGCGGCTGGCCATCCGCGAGCCGGAGATCGGCCTGCCCGATGGCCCGTTTGAGCGGGGGGTTGCGGTCAATCTCGGCGAATTTTCCGGCATTGAGAAACACCCCCTGCCGCGGCGTTTTTTCGGCGACAAACCGCGCGATAACATCCACCGCTTCATCTATGGTAATCGCGTGAATGTTAAGGCCGAGGAGCCTCGCCTCTTTCATGCGGTCACTCCTTCTTCCGCCATGGCGGCAAGCGCGCCCAGCATCGGGGCCGTCCCCCAGCGGATGTAGTTCATCCGTGAAGTGAAGAACCGGTACTTGCGGAAATAAAATCCCCCCGCGCCGTCATACAAATTATTCAAAACATAATCAAGCGCACGCCCGGCCAGTTTTCCATAGCGCGGATCAAAACGGTTGGCGCGCGCAAAACAGCTGATGACGCCCGCGCAAGCGCGAATGTCGGCCACGATGGTTACCGGCAAGTGGCAGACGGCGAAGGGGCGCACGGAACCGTCTTCCCGCGCGAACGCGGCGGCAAACCAGGGCAGTGCCCGCTCCACGGCGCGCGCGGCGCCGGCGTGGCCGTCCGCGGCCCATTCCATCAGATGCTCCAATACAAACGCGCTATGGAAACAATCAATAAAATTTTCCGAATCCGGCACGCTGCCGCGCTCGAAATAATAAAAGCCGCCATCCTCTTCCTGCCGGGCGAGCACATAGGCCAAAATCCGTTCGCCGCGGCCACGCCACTCCGCATCGCCGAAATGCGCGCCCAGCCGCCAAAGCGCCGTGGCGGCCGCGGCGTTGGCGTTCACGACCCATCGCCGGTCAAGCGGGGTGTAACTAACCCTGCACCCGCCCCCCGCGATCTCCTCGGCGTTGCAATCCTGATAGATGAAATTGCCGATCCCCTCCAATGTTTCGCGGCAACCGTCCGGATGCTCTTTTAACAGATAGGCTGCGAAATTCCACGACAGGGGCACGCAAGGCGTGAATGCGGGGATCAATGTGGAGGTATACCAGTCGAACGGATGTCCCACGCCAACGCCATGCGTCGTTTTTCCCAGATGCCCCAACATCCCGCGCAAAAGGCGTTCGCGATCCTTTTCAAACGCATCATCGCGGGCAAGCCGGCAATATGCCGCCATCGCGCGCATTATTTCCGGCATCGTTTCCAATGGCGGCGCGGGGGCGGTACGCTGGCGGAAAAGCATGGGAAACGCAAGATCGGCGAAATAGGCGGCCCCTATAAACGGAAGCGTGAACGCATTGCGGTGGCGGCGCAATGATATCCCGGCCGGGGAACCCCAAAAATCGTAATGGTCATAAGACCGGTAATCCATCGCCGCCAAACGGTTGATGATGGTTTTCATCAAAAGTGTCCGCTCGCGCACGAAGATCAGATGCCTTCCGAAACCGGTTGGACTGCTTTCACTTCGCGCAACAAAACCACCGCGCGAATCAGGAAGACGCCCCAAAAAAGCGCCGCCTGAAATTTCACGATCATTTCCAGCGAGCCGGAAAAGCGGATAATGCCGATCACCTGCGCCGCCGCGGCAAGCGCGCCGGGAATCAGGTATCCATACCGATGGCGGGCAAGGGAATAATTGGATTCAAGGAAAAGCAGCGCTACGGCGACGGCAGCGAGGGTATACCAGCCTAAAAAAGGGGCAATGGTGGAATCGCTGGACTTCAGCATGAACCGTAAATAAAATTCAGGATACTGAAACGCCAATAATACGGCGCACAGCCCCGCCGCCAACACCAAGCCAAAACCGCGAAAAACAATAGCCGGTGAAATTGCGCCGCCCGCCGCGGATCCCGCCACCACGGCGGGAAACAGGGCGATGCCCACCACTTGGCCCAGTTGCAGCACCATTTTCCCCGCCACCATGAACGCCCCGTAATGGCCGGAAATTTCGGCGGGCATTATGGAACGGATAAGAATCATATCCGCGTTAAGGTAGATCATGGGGAAAACCGAGCCCGCCATGGCGCTAAACAAAAATATGGCGGTTTCCTTGCGGGAAAGACCGTGCGCCGCCGAACCGCCGCCGGTCATTCCGCGCAGAAGCGCCATATGCAGCAGCGCCACGGAAAGGAGCGTGGAAACGATAAGCGCGATGACCGCGTTGGATACGGTATTTATCCCCGCCGCTATCACCGCGGCTGCAAGCGCCACCTTCAATACTCCCGAGCCACCCATCCCCCCGGCGAAAAGCCAAAAATGCTGCAAGCCGCGGACAAAGGCGAGAGGCGGGGCCTGTATGATGTAGCTGGCGACAAGCAGTGCGGTTAAGAGGGCGGCGGAACCCGATTGTATGTGCATCCATTGGCTCCACCAGGGCGCGGCTGCCGCCACCGCCACGCCCGATACCAGCGCGGCGAGGGCGCTCTCCCTTAAAGAACGGTCATAGAGGGTGCGCAACGCGCCATCGTCCTTCCGCGCACGCAACGTGGCGGCATGACGGGCATAGAGCAAAATCAGCCCGCCGGGAAGAACCGACGAAATACCCTGAACCGCGAGGATGGCGCTCAACTGGCCAAAATCCCCAAGCGAGAGGGTTTTTCCCATCATTATCTGGAAAACGAATGATGCAACGGAACTAATAAAGAGAGCGGAAAAAATTATCGCGGAATTTTTAACCAGCATCACACTTCCGACACGGGACCGCCGCCTCATCCCCGCCACACGGAGGGCGGGTTCAGACGCCCGCTTTCACCCCCGCGGTGGAAGTAAGCCGCCTCTTCATCGTTTCGTAGGCGGCAAGCGGGTCGGTTTCAGCCAACCGCAACAGTCCGTCAATGAACCGCCCTATGTCTTTTTCGTCGCATACCCGTGGGCGAATCAGCGTTATTTTCTGATGCGAGGTCGCCTGCCGCTCCTCGTCGCCGTACATCAACTCTTCGTGCAGTTTCTCGCCGGGACGCAGCCCGGTAAACTTGATTTCTATTTCTTTCCCCGGCGCATACCCCGCCAGACGGATCATTTCCTCGGCGAGATCGACTATCTTGACCGGTTGCCCCATGTCCAAAATCATCGTATTCCCGGATCCCCCCAGCAACACGCTTTGCAATATCAGCAAGACCGCCTCCGGAATAGTCATAAAGTACCGCGTTGTCTCCGGGTGCGTCACCGTAAGCGGCCCTCCCGCCTCGATTTGCGCCTTGAACATGGGAACCACGCTCCCGTTGCTCCCCAGCACGTTGCCGAAGCGGACGCTCAGATACTTCGTCCGACTCATCGTCGCGCGGCTCTGCACATACACCTCGCCCATCCGTTTGGTCCAGCCCATCACATTGGTCGACCGCACCGCCTTGTCCGTCGAGATGAAGACGAAGGTCTGCACGCCATATTCGTCGGCCAAATCCACGACGTTGCGCGTCCCCCCCACGTTGTTGAGGATGGCGGAATCGATGTTCATTTCCATCATCGGAACATGCTTGTGGGCAGCGGCGTGGAACACGAGGTGGGGCTTGTGTTTTTCGAAAAGAGAGGCGGTTTTCCGGCGATCCATCACGCTGACGCAGCAGTAAAATACCGGGGTGATGAATCCCCCTTGCTGGATATCCATCTGGAGGTAATGCAGCGGATTTTCGCCGATATCAATGCACACCAGTTCGGCGGGCTGCGACTCGAGAATCTGCAGGCAAAGCTGGCGCCCGATGGAACCCGCCGCGCCGGTCACCATTATCCGTTTGCCGCGCAACATTTCTTCCACGCGCGAATAATCGATCTTAACGGTATCCCGCCGCAAAAGATCGTCAATGTCGATTTTTCGCAGTTGACCGGCGCCGATCCGTTGGTGCACAAGATCGAGATACGGGGGCACCACGCGGCACGGCACTTTCCGCTCCTTGCACGCGTTGAATACCCGTTGCACCGTTTCCTTGCCCGGGTCGTTGGCGATAATCACCTCGCTCACCGCGAGGTCCTCGATCAACGCTTCAAGTTGATGGCTGGTTCCGACGTGCCGGATGCCGTGAATTGCGGTTCCTTGGCGGCCCGGTTCGTCATCCACGATGCCGACCACGCGGTATGGCGTACTCTCCTGCGCGCTGAGTAGGCTGCGCAACAGAATTTCTCCCCGCTCATCCGCGCCGTATATCAATGTTCGCTTTCCGTTGATATCCTCATCTTCCCACCAGCCATCCCCCAAGAGTTTGCGCAACACGCCCTGCCGCAGTTGGCCTGAATACACAATGCGGATGCTGACCCGGAAAAGGCCGACCAAAATCACGGTATTAACACCGTCCAGCACAAACACCGTCCGCGAGAAATCCATCTCTTGCATAAACGCCGCGATGCCTAACGCCACGAGGGACCCCACGGTTGTTGCCCGCGCCAGGTTGACCAAATCCAGAATGCCGGTGAAGCGCCACGGGCCTTTGTGCAAGCCGGCAAGCGAGAAGATCGACACCTTCACCAGCACAACGAACCAAACCGTCATTACAAACGATTCATACAGGGCGGGTGTCAGGCTTTCATAACGAAATAGAAAAGCCAGAAGATAGGACGCCGCCAGCAGCAACGCATCCATTGCCACCACAATGATTTTATTGCGGTTTATCGTCAAAACAATCTCCCTTTTTAAATCCGGTCAACCCAAAACGATTTCCCACAATACTACTGCCAACCCGGTTTCAAGCCACTAATCTATCACATATGGAGGGCAAGACAAAAATCTGTCTTTTTATGCCAAAATAACAAAGATTGCCACTGTAAGCTACGCTGTAAATTGCCATGAGGGGATGCAAGGAACAAGGTTGAAATGCCTGGCCAATCGCCCCAAAAGGCTTCAGCAATCGATTGTTTTTGCGTTACTCCCCTTCGTCGTCTTTGCCGGGAGGCGCGGGAATAAGCACTTGCCTCGGTTTTGAGCCATCGGCCGGCCCCACCATGCCGCGCTGCTCCATCGTCTCAATGATCCGCGCCGCGCGGTTATACCCTATCCGCAAACGGCGCTGCACCATGCTGATGCTCGCTTGCCGGGTGAGCGCCACCAGTTCGACCGCCTGCTCGAAAAACTCTTCGTCGTCCCCCATCCCCTCCTCTTCGGCGCCGGGGGGAAGATCGGCCTTTTCCTGCATCTTGAGTATCTCTTCGTTGAACTGCGGCTTCCCCTGTTTTTTCACGAACTCCACAACCCGTTTCACCTCATCGTCCGACACAAAGGGGCCGTGAATGCGCTGCAACCGGCCGCTGCCGGGGGGGAGAAACAGCAAATCGCCTTTGCCCAGCAGTTTTTCCGCCCCCATCGAATCGAGGATGGTGCGGCTGTCGATGCGGCTGGTCACCTGATACGAAAGACGCGTCGGGAAGTTGGCTTTGATGAGGCCGGTGAGCACATCCACCGACGGGCGTTGCGTGGCCAGTATCAGGTG
>JAHFEK010000069.1 GCA_023248495.1 Nitrospinales bacterium | reverse complement strand
TACACCCCGGCGGCGATTTTGCGTATCATCCAGGCGCGTATCATCAGCTGGTGGCTGGCGCACTCCGCCTCGGAGGGAACCTCTTTCACCGTCGGTATAAAGTAGCGGGTCAGTCTCATAGCTTCTTAATCTCCTCCATCAGGGCGCTGAACAGGTGCGCCTCGTCGACTTTCCGTAATATTTTTCCATCCTTAAAAATGAGCCCTTCGCCCTGGCCGCCCGCGATGCCGATATCGGCCTCGCGCGCCTCGCCGGGGCCGTTCACCACGCACCCCATAATAGCCACTTTGATCGGCTTTTTTATTTTTCGCAATTCTTCTTCGGCCTTGCGCGCCACTTCCTCCAGGTTTATCTGGCACCGCCCGCAGGTGGGACAGCTAATGATGTCGGGCGTCAGCTGGCGCAGATGCAGGCTTTTCAGAATTTCGTAGGCCACCTTCACCTCTTCCACCGGATCGGCGGTGAGCGAGATGCGGATGGTATCGCCGATCCCCTCGTTGAGCAGGATGCCGACGCCGACGGAGCTTTTGATGGTGCCGCTGAACAGCGTGCCCGCCTCGCTGATGCCGACGTGCAGCGGGTAATCCACCCGTTCGCTCAGGGCGCGGTAGGCAGCCACGGTTTTGGGAACGTCGGAGGCCTTGATGCTTATTTTGATGAGATCGAAATTCAGCTCTTCCAAAATGTGCACGTGTTCCATGGCGCTTTCCACCATCGCTTCGGTGGTGGGATGTCCGCCATGCTTTGCCAGCATCTCCTTGCTTATGCTTCCGGCGTTCACGCCGATGCGGATGGGAATCTTGCGTTCCATCGCCGCTTTCACCACCGCCTCCACCCGGTCGCGGTGGCCGATGTTGCCGGGATTCAGGCGCAGGCCGTCGGCCCCGGCCTCGATGGCGGCAAGCGCGAGGCGGTAATCGAAATGAATATCCGCGATAAGCGGCAGCGGACTTTCCTTCTTGACGCGGGCAAACACCGTGGCGGCCTCTTCGTCCGGCACGGCAAGGCGGACGATTTCGCAATCCGCCTCTTTCAGGTCGCGTATCTGTTTGAGAATGGCGTCGAAGCCGTGCGGGTTTCTGTTGCCCATGCTCTGCACGGCGACAGGCGCGCCGCCGCCGATGGGGACGCCGCCGACGTATATCCGCCTAGTCTGTTTTTTAGCCATAAGCTTATAGATTAGTTTTAAAGTCCGCCGCCGCGCAAGCTCTTTCGGTAGGCACGGCAATCATGCCGTGCAATCGGCCCGGCGGGCCGAAAGGGATTTTCACCCCCCGGTTGGCATACAATAAAGGCATGGAAGGGGCGCACCTCGAACAAATCGACCACAACGGCACAATGCTGGAGGCGCACCTTGTCTTCACGCGCGAGTTGCTGGCGGCGGGAGTGCGCAGCATAGCGAAGCGGATAGCATCGTGGCACGGCGGCGCGGCGGCGCCTTTGGAAATACTGTGCATTCTCAACGGGGCGCGCCGGTTTACGGGCGACCTCGCGCAACAGCTATCCGTGCTTGGGGTGAAAACAAACATCCATTTCGTCCACATTTCCAGCACCGAGGGGGCGCGGGCCACCGGCGCGGCGAGGCTGCAAGGGGATTTTCACCCGGAACTGTTAAAGGGGAAGCGCGTGCTGGTGGCGGACGATATCATCGATACCGGCGCCACGCTTTCGCTGGTGAAACAGATGGTGGCCGCCGCCGGAACCGCCGAGGTGAAAACCGCCGCGGTGATTAACAAGTACGCCGACAACTCCGCGATGGGCGATTTCGTGGTGCACGACCTGAAGTTCACCCACGACCAGTTGAAGAACGACGAAGGGAAAAAAATCGATTATTGGCTCTTCGGCTATGGCATGGATTTAGGCGGCCAATTCCGCCACCTCGATCATATAGCCTGGGCCGTCGTGGAACGCTGACGCAATCCGCATCCGCCCGGCGCCATGCCGGCCATGCCGGCCGTGAAGCGAGTTGCTATAATATAGCCGGGGGAACGGTCTCCACGCTCCGGGGGCAAGCGGAAGTTGATATGGGCGAACACAATATTTTCGTGGCGACCTGCATCGTAACGTTGGTGATGCATGGCAACCGCTCGCTCAAGGACAAGCGTTCAATACTGAACCGCGTGAAAACCCGCGTGCGGAACGAATTCAACGTCTCGGCCGCCGAGGTGGGAGATGCCGACCGGCGCCAGGTGGCGCAGGTGGGGTTGGTCTCCATCGGAAACGACCGGGCGTATTTGGATGGACAGATGCGCCGTGTGGTAGACTTCATCGCCGGCATCACCCACGCGGAGATTGCCGGCGTTCATTTGAATGTTGAGATATATGGAGGCGACGATGTTTTCCTTTAAACGCTCCGCGCGTATGCGGGAACTGATACAGGCGGAAGTGGCGACCATCATCCGCGAAGAGCTGAAAGATCCCCGCATCGGCTTCGTTACCGTGATGCACGTGGAACTGGCCGACAACCTGCGTCACGCCGATATTTACATCTCGCCGATGGGAACGGAACAACAGAAGAAATCGACGTTCAAGGCGATACGCGCCGCCGCCCCTTTCATCCGGCGGCAACTGGGACAACGGATAAAAATAAAGTTCATTCCCGACATCACGGTGAAATGGGATCATTCCGGCGAGCATGCCGACACGGTGTTCCGCCTGCTGCGCGAGCTTGAACAGGAACATGCCGCGCCGGGAGACACGCCGCCGGCCGGCGACGGCGAGAAATAAACCGCCCCGCCCCGCGGGGTAAAAGTGCTTGCTTTGCGGACGGATACGGATAGAATAACCCCCCTTATGAACGGATTTATCAATTTCTACAAGGTGCCCGGCATCGCCAGCAACAAAGCGCTGGACACCATCAAGCGGGCGAGCGGCGAAAAAAAGGCCGGATTCCTGGGGACGCTTGATCCGATCGCCGCGGGCATTCTGCCTGTCGGCCTGGGCTTTGCCACGCGCCTTTTCCCCTACTTCGAATTATTGCCAAAGACCTACCAGGCCACGTTGATATTGGGCAACGAAACCGATACGCAGGACGGCACCGGCGCCACCACCCGCGAGGCTCCCTTCGCCCACATCACCAAAGAGCTGTTTGAATCGGCGCTGGAAAAGTTCCGGGGGGAAATCGATCAAGTACCGCCGATGTATTCGGCCAAAAAGGTGGATGGCAAACGGCTGTACGAAATCGCCCGCAAAGGGGGGGAAATAAAACGCGAGCCGAAAAAAGTGACCATCCACAAACTGGAGTTGAACGAATTCACCGGCGCCTCCGCCATACTGACCGCCACCGTTTCGCGCGGCACCTACATCCGGACGCTTTGCGAGGATTTGGGGCGCGCGCTGAATAGCGCCGCACACATGGGGGCGCTGGTCCGCACCGAAGCGTCGAACTTCAAACAGGAAGATTCCTGGACCATCGAACGGCTTGAGGAGCGCCGGGATCATCCCGAAGAGTGGCTGCTGCCGCTTGATTTTCCCATCGCCTTTATGCCGCGCCTGTTGGTGGGAGCCCGCGATGAGCGGCTGATGGCCAACGGGCAGCAGGTTTCACCATCCACCCCGATGGAGGGGCTGTGCCGCCTCTATCGCGAAGAAGGGGGCGCTTTCATCGGCGTCGGCCGCGTGGATAAATTCACGCGGCGGCTGATGCCGGAACGGCTTGTTCCCGGCGGCCGCCCGCAACGATTCGGCGGTTTGTAACATTCCCTCCCCTATCGGTCCGCCGGGCCGATGTAGGGGGCGAGAGCCTGTACCCGCCTACGGAAAAATTTGCCGGGATTGGAGGAATGTTCCGGAAAGCAGCGGATTGCATCGCCGTCAAAAAACCAGCCGCCAAGAATAAAAAAAGGGCGGGCTATTCACCCGCCCCGATAATCGGTTGTGTACTTACTCAGTCAAGGCGGAGCTTCAAGCTCTTCAACCACGCTTCGGTATCGAAGTGGTCGGAGATCATGTCGCGGAAATGTTTCTCGTTTTTCGAGAGCGGCTCCCCGTCGATGTGATCCGGCGTGTCGGCCCGTTTCACGGGGCGGCGGCGGCGCGGCTTTGGTATTTCATCCTGCAACTCGCCGAGGTCGCCCAGTTCGCCCAACTCATGGTTTTTGTGGCCTTTCTTCGCGTCATTGAGCGAATCGAGGCTCACCATGAAGACCATGAAATTTTTTCCCAACGTATCTTCGGACGTGTTGAGTTTTTCCAGCGCCTTCTTCACATCGTCCGAGCCAAGGATGGCTTCCACAATGGCCTTCGAAAGGTGCTCCATCTCTCTATCCGGATCGTTTTCTTTTGACATTTTTCAGTACTCCAAAATCTGGTCCCTGAAAAGATTGTAAACGCGCGATAGAGCCGTTGTCAACGGAAGTCGGCGGTATTTTTGACGGTACCACGGTACATAAGGCCGTTGCGTCATCAACTTTTTATGGCATAGGGCTTGCTCATTACCTGTACAGATATTATTGAATATTGCCGATAAGAGAGAAAATCACATTGATGGGAGAAACCGATCATGGCCTACTACGATAAAGAACGGTTTGGCAAGAAAACCGGGCAAGAGCGCGACGCCAATGGCATCTCGAAAATCTATTTCGAAGAGCGGAAGTGCGCATTTGGGAGCAATAAATTCAGTGTGATGCTCCCCCGTAAAGCTTTTGCCGACCTGATCATGAACTATCCCGCCGCGGGGGCCGCGTAACGCGGCTCTCCTCGGCCCCGTGCACCGTTTTTACAACGGTCCGCCGGTGCGGAATTGATGCGGGTAACGCTGCATCCCACGCCGCCGGGCCGATTTAATTTCCCCCCGCCACTTGCGCCGCACCGCATCGCGCGGTAGATTAACGGCATGAAAAAAATCGTCGTCAAAACCGCAAACGCGCCCGACGCCATCGGCCCCTATTCGCAAGCGATCAAAACGGGAAACGTGGTCTATGCTTCCGGCCAGATACCGCTCGACCCCGTCACCGGCGTCATGGTATCCGGCGGAATCAAAGAGCAGACCGTGCGGGCGCTGCTGAACCTGAAAGGGGTGCTGGAAGCTTCGGGGGGAACTCTGGACAACGTGGTTAAAACCACCGTCTATCTCGCCGACATGGCGCAGTTCGCCGAAATGAACGGCGTCTATGCCACATTTTTTTCCGAACAACCGCCCGCCCGCGCCACCGTTCAGGCAGCGGCGTTGCCTAAAAACGCGCTGGTGGAAATAGACGCCATCGCCGTTCTTTGACGTCCCCTTTTTTGTCACCCCGGGCTTGACCCGGGGTCCAGATATATTTTCCAAGCTATCCTCCATCGGCCCGTTGGGCCGATGGACACATTAAAATGGGTACCTACCCGGAAAAAATCAGGAGACGATTTTCCGGACGCGGACGGCGAGATATTCCGCCTCCAGCGGCTTTTTCATGAAGTCGGCCGCGCCGAGCCGCAACGCCAGTTCCGTGACTTCGGGGTCGACGTTGACGGTGGTGACAATCACGGGAATCCGCGCGATTTTCGGATTATCCCTTTTACGCCGCAGCACCTCGATCCCGTCGATGCCCGGCAGGTTGATGTCGAGAAGCACCAGATGGGGAAGTTCCATTTCCATCAAGCGCAGCCCCTCCTCGCCGTCGGCGGCCCCGATCGCCCCGATGCCGATTCCTTTGAGGAGAAGCCGGGCAAGCTCCACGTCCATCGTGGAATCTTCCACCACCAGCACTTTTGGCGCGACATGCGGAAAGGCGATTGTTACGGTGGTTCCTTGTCCCGGCGCCGATTCGATGCGGAGGGATCCCCCCTGCGCCTTCATCAGTTCATCGCTGAACGGAAGCCCCAAGCCAGTGCCCCGCTCCCCCGCCGTGCCTTCCGTGGATTTCGCCTTGTCAAACTTAAAGAGCGAGGCAAGGCGGTTCGCCGCAATACCGGCCCCCGTGTCTTTGATGAAGAAGGCCGACGGTTCACCCTCCTTCGATCCGAAGGAAACAACATCCCCCTTATTGGAAAACTTAATGGCGTTTGAGAGAAGGTTCACCAGCACCTCGCCCGTCAGCTTTATATCGCAGTAAAGGCGGGTGCGGGGCGGCACGCCGTTGAGCACGGTTATCTGTTTATGCGCGGCGGCGCCCGCCTCCATGTCGATCGCATATTGCACCAGGTGATGCGCATCGGTGAACGCCAAGCGCGGGCTGATGGCGCCCAATTTAATGCGGCCAAAATCCAGCAGATCGCGGATGGTGTGCAGCATGTTCTCATTCGAAGCGATGACAAGGTTCCAGATTGGATCATCGGCAAAAGGGGACTTCCCATCCCTGAGGCGGGCACGGAGGTCCTTCAATGCCAGGATGTTGTGGCCGATGGGGCTGCTCAGGTCGTGCGCCATCAGCGAAACAAATTTGTCTTTCAGCGCGGTGGCGGCCTCCGCCTCGGTCATCGCCGCTTTCAGTTTTTCCTCCGCCGCTTTTCGCTCGGTGATGTCGCTCATCACGATGTAGCAGGCCGACGCGCCGTTTCCGGCATCCAGGGCGGCCATGCCCCGCAGGTGCGCCCACAACAGTGCGCCGCCGTCGCCCGCCATCCTCACTTCGCACTTCTGGGGTTTGCCCGTTTCAAAGACTCCTTTGCTGAACAGGTAGTAGACGTCTTGATCGGCGGCGGTAATCCACCGGGTGAAGGGCTGATTCACCAAGAGGGTTCTGTCCGTTCCCAGCTTATTGGCGGAAGTGAGGTTCGCTTCCAACACCACCCCCCCCTCGCTGATGGTGAAGTACCCGACCGGGGCGAGATTGTAAAAATCGAAGTACTTGGCGCGGGCGGCCTCAAGCTCCGTCTCCGCTTGGCGCAGCTCTTCGTTCTGCATCTCCAACTCGGCCTGGTGTACCCGCAGTTCGTGGAGCATCTGTTGCATCGCCCGCGCCTCGCCGGGCGGCAACTCGCCAAGGTCAAGGTACTCATTTGACCGTACTTGAACTTCCGCCCGTTTGCGCAGGGCCTTCGCCGTATCCGCTATGTTTCCGTTTTCGCCCATACCCGCCTGTTTATTGGTCATTGGCCCATCCTAATACGGCCGCTCGGTGGTGGCGATGGCGTACGGTTCACCGGCGTCATTCACCAGCGCGGTGGCGGTCAGCCAGACCTCCACAATCCGCCCGTCCTTGGCGACCCGCTGTGCGCGGGCTGGCTCCAGCGCATTGGATTGCGCAAGCCGCCGCGCCGCGGACAACTCTTCCGCGCGGCGGTTTTCGGGAACGATATCGCGGATGTTCATGGCCAGCGCCTCGGCCACGCCATAACCGAACATCCGCTCGGCCCCCCTGTTCCACGCCAGGATGCGCCCCTCGAAATCATGTACCGTGATGGCATCGTTTGAATCGCGCACCACCGCGGCGAGGCGGCGCAGCTCTTCGGTTTCGCGCACCGCGTCCCGCCGCGCATCTTCCGCCAGCTTCCGCTGGGTAATATCCACAAAGATGATCACCGCCCCCTCGATCACATTTTCGATGGTGCGGTAGGGCATGATGCGCATGAGATACCACGCCCCTTTCCTGGTCTTCACTTCGATCTCGCGCGGAATCAGGGTATCCAGCACCGCCCGCGTGTCTTCCGTCAACCTTTCATACCCCTCCAGATTGGTGGCGATATGCCCGACCGGCCGCCCCACGTCGCCGGCGATCAGGTTGATTGCCTGCGTGGCGGCGGGGGTGAAACGCTGTATGTGCAATTGATGGTCGACGAAGACGGTGCCCACGCCGGTGCCCGCCATCAGGTTGTTCATGTCGTTGTTGGTGCGCGAGAGGTCGGCCACCTTGGTTTGCAGCTCGGCGTTCACCGTCGCCAACTCTTCGTTGACGGATTGCAATTCTTCCTTCGAAGTCTCCAGCTCTTCGTTGCTGGATTGCAGTTCCTCGTTGACGGACTGCATCTCCTCGTTGGTTGATTTAAGCTCTTCGCCGGAGGTTTCCATCTCCTCAAGGGTGGTTTGGAGATATTCCTCCTTGGCCCGCAGCTCCTGTTCCAGCGCCACGATCCGGACGTCGGCATCCGTGGCGGACACGCCGGCGGCGCCCCCCGCTTCCGCCTGTTGCGGCGGCGGCGCGTCCTCGAAGGCGACCAACCACAGTCCCGGCGCGGCGCCTTCGCCCAAAATCGCATCCACCTTTTGAACCGTCAGGTTCACGTTGGTGAACTCGCCGTTCGTTTTGACCCGCAACCCGGGGCAATGCACCGGCTCTTTTTGAAGGGTCATTTTACGGAGGGCGGTTGTCAGTTCGCGCCGCAATCCCTCGCGGGCCATTTGCAGGACGTTCACGCTGGCCTCGCCCTGCGCCGGCTCCAGGTATCTGCCGGTGCGCCCGTGGAAGAAAAGAACGTCGCCCCGCCCGTTGATAACCGCGCTGGCGGGGGCATACTGCCGCAGCAACGCCCGCTCGGCCACCTCGCGCAGGGAAACGGCGGTTTCGCCCGGCGCCTTCCGGATAGGCCATCGGGGGGCGATTTCTTCCATCAAGGGGGGGATGAATTTCGTCAGCGCCGGACGGTGCGCGCCGTTAACGTCATCCTTGCGTTCATACAGTTTCCATTTGCGGTTCATCGTGGTAAACAGATTTTCAAATTCGCCCACCGATTCGGAATTGCCCAACAAGAGCATGCCGCCCGGGTTCAACGCATAATGGAAAAGTGGAATGATTTTTTTTTGCAGTTCCCTGCCCATGTAGATAAGCATGTTGCGGCAACTGATCATGTCCAGCCGCGAGAACGGCGGATCCTTTATCACGCTATGTTCGGAAAACACCATCATGTCGCGCACG
>JAHFEK010000001.1:33860-114652 GCA_023248495.1 Nitrospinales bacterium | reverse complement strand
ACCGCTTGGGCATAATTCGTAATTGTGGCTCTCAGTGCCATGGGGTACCTCCTTTAAATTTGGTCGTTTAAACGTTGGTACCCCTTTCTCTACCCTGACACAAGATTTAATACATCACCGGGACATAAGTAACCGTGGCGCTCCCGCCCGCTATCGCAATAGAATATGGCGCCTTTTGAGTGGAAATTGTTCTGCTCAAGGTCAATGCGCCGGTGGCCGGGTCTATCGTATATACCGAGACGGTGTTCGCGGTGTTATTGGCAACATAGGCGAACTGCCCTGAAGGGTCAACCGTAACCGAGTATGGATTTGTTCCCGCCGCCACCGTTGCCGGGGTCATCGCCACTAACGCGCCGGTGGACGGGCTTATCGTATATTGCGAGACAGTGCTCGAGGTGTAATTGGCAACATAGGCGAACTTGCCAGAAGGGTCAACCGTAACCGAGTATGGATTTGTTCCCGCCGCCACTGCGGTTCCAACTGCGGTCAATGCGCCAGTGGTCTGGTTTATTGTATAAGCCGAGACATCGTTCGAGTTGAGATTGGCAACATAGGCAAACTTACCCAATGGGTCAACGGTAACAAAGGATGGAGCTGTTCCCGCCGCGATTACACCCGAGGCATTGGTGCCTGTTGTACCATTGCCAGTGCCGACGACAGCCGCCAACGCGCCGGTGCTCTGGTTTATCGTATACACCGAGACATTGCCGGATGCTCGATTGGAAACATAGGCGAACTTGCTAGAAGGGTCAACGGTAACCCCCGTTGGGAGTGTTCCCGCCGCCACCGCGGTTCCGGCGGTCAATGCGCCGGTGGTCTGGTTTATTGTATACACCGAGACATTGTCCGAGCCGATATTGGCAACATAGGCGAACTTGCCAGAAGGATCAACGGTAACAGAGCATGGGTCTGTTCCCGCCGCGATTACACCTGAGGCATTGGTACCTGTTGTACCATTGCCAGCGCCGGCTACAGCCGCCAATGCGCCGGTGGTCTGGTTTATCGCATAAGCCGAGACAGTGCCACTGGCAGTGTAATTGGCAACATAGGCGAACTTACCAGAAGGGTCAACGGTAACCGAAATTGGGATTGTCGCCGCCACATAACCGTTATGCCGCAACGCGCCGGTTGTGCCATCAACCGTGTAGATGGATACCGTGTTACTGGTACCGTTTGCGACATAGGCAAACCGGGGAACTTTCAACGTCGTGACGGATACTTCGCCGGATGCGGCGCTCTCGCCGCCCGCGTTCAACGCCGTCACCACAAAGTAATACTTGGTGTTGTTTGCAAGGCCGGTGATCGCGCCGCCCGGCGTTGCACCTGTTGTCTTTGTCCCGTTCAATTTGGTCACTCCGGCGGAAGTGCCGCGATAGACATTATAACTTGCCACCGTGCCCGCGGGCGCGGTCCAGCTTAACGTCACTTTGCCGATACCGGCGGTGGTGGTGGCCGTAACCCCCGTTGGCGCGGCAATCAGCGGCGTGGCGGATACTTCGCTGGATACCGCGCTCTCGCCACCGGCGTTCACCGCCGTCACGACAAAGTAATATGCCGTCCCTTTGGTAAGGCCGGTGATGGCGCCGCCAGACGTTGCGCCTGTTGTTTTTGTTCCGTTCGATTTAGTCACGCCCGCGGAAGTGCCGCGATAGACGTTGTATGAAGTCGCCCCCGTAACCGCCGTCCAACTGACGGTCGCCTGCGCGTTGCCACCGGTAACGCCAACCCCCGCCGGAGCACCGGTAACCGGTATCTGCGGCGTGGCGCCAACTTCGGAAGATACCGCGCTCTCGCCGCCGGCATTCACCGCCGTCACGACAAAGTAATATGCCGTCCCGTTGGTAAGGCCGGTGACCGCGCCGCCCGACGTTGCGCCTGTTTTCTTTGTCCCGTTCAATTTGGTCACCCCGGCGGTGGAGGCGCGATAGTAGACGTTGTATGAAGCCGCCCCCGTAACCGCCGTCCAGCTTATGGTCGCCTGTCCGTTGCCGCCGGTAATGCCAACCCCCGCCGGCGCTGAAGGCGCGGCGGGAACGACGGAACCGCCGACGGTTCCCGATATTGTGGATACCGTGCCGGTCACCGTGACGCTGGCCGAACCTATCGCCGGCGTCGTGGCGGTGGAATCATAACTCCCCGCTATCTCCGTGGCCAGCGAAGCCGCCAGCGTGGAAAGGGATGTATTCGCTTCTATCTGCGTGATTACCGTGGTCACATTAACAGTCGCAATGGCCGTGGCGGTGCTCACCGATGGCTCCCCGGCATTCGCCACGCCCAGCACGGACGCCAACACCAAAACCTCCGCCGTGGTGGTGGTATTCACGGGTACCGTTGCGTCCGCCGTCACGCTGGGCACAAACGCTTTCAACACCAGGTTGCCGATCTGAACACGAATAAAATAGTTACTGCCCTTTGGAACCGAGACGGAGTAGGTGCCGTCGGCGTTCACCGTGCCGGTGCCGACCACCGCCCCCGTGGAATCGATAACCTGAAGCGTGGCCCCCGCCCAACTGCTAACGGCGTAAAGCTGCGCGGATTTGCCCAAAGACGGTTTCGCCGCCGCAGCCGAAAGGCTGCCGGTGACCGCCACCTTGGTAACGGGAGTTGTAGCGGGAGGAATTGTAGCGGCAGGCGTGTCGCTTCCTCCTCCACCGCCACCACCGCATCCGGCTAACGTGAAGAGTAAAAACGCCAAAACCAGCGAAGCTGATGACCGAAGCACTCTACCCATTGCCTTATCCCCTTTATAAATTTTCCATACCTCAGACGCAATCGCCGCACGAAAGGCGGCTTACGAAAAAGTTTAGCGGAGAAACGATGGGTGTTGAATACCCCGAACGTGGTATTAACGTGGTATTTCGCGGGGGAGGAAACTCTTATTTTGCCGTGCCGGCCCCGTCCGTGCCGCGGCACGGGGTGACCCGGGATCCAAACATATCCCCGTTGTTGTCGTGCCGGGCTTGACCCGGCATCCATTTCCACCTACATAAAATTCCAACAACAATCATATAGAATTTACCCATGAGGCAATATTGCGTTTACATCCTCACTAACAAAAAATACGGCACTCTTTACGTTGGCGTCACAAACAACCTTATAAGACGGGTATATGAGCACAAGAATGACCTGTCACCCGGCTTCACAAAAAGGTATCAGTTGCATATGTTGGTTCATTATGAACAGACTACCGATATCCGCTCGGCCATGGCGCGGGAAAAGCAACTCAAGAATTGGCGTAGGCAATGGAAAATCGACCTTGTCCACAAATCAAATCCGGCATGGAAGGATTTATACCCGGAAATTCTGGGAGTGGATACCGCACCCTTAAAGGGTACTTCCGCGGCGGTTCGTGCGCGGCTGGCTTCGCGGGCTTCGCCGCCGCATGTTTATTCCGCCGCTCCCAAGTCAAGCCCGGCATGACAAAGCGGGGAAACAGGTATGACAATGTTTACCTTACACCAGCAGGCGGATGACGGTTTCGGCCAGCGCCACGGCATCTGGCGGCGAAGAGAATACTTCCGCCGCCCCTATTTGGATCAACTCTTCGATATCCGTTGAAAGCGACACCGCCACAAAGGGGATGGAACCGGCGAACCGCTTCTGGAAGGCGGCGAGAAAATCCCTGTTGAATATGCAATCGTCCAGCAACGCCAGGAGAAGCGAGACCCGGTTTTTCGCCGCAAGCTCCAAACCGTCATCCGCGTCTTTGGCCTCGAGGGTTTCCATCCGCAATCCGCGCAACACGTTCCTTGCGCTTTCCAGCCACGCGCCGCCGCCCCCCGCCACCAGAACCACCGGCGTTACATCCGGCAGCCGGACATAAAAGACGCTGCCGCGCCCCTCTTCCGTCTCCACCTCGATGCTGCCGTTGTGCGCCTTGACTATGTCCATCGCGTAGGGAAGGCCCAGCCCCGTCCCCCGCTCGCCGCCGGTTCCCGGCGAAGTGGTGCGCACTCCGTGATTGAAAAGATCGGGGAGCATTCCGGCGGTTATGCCGATGCCGCGGTCGCGCACGGCGAGCGTGGCGTTCTCCCCCGGCGGCACAAACAGGGCGACCTCGCTCCCCGGCCCTGAAAACTTTATGGCGTTATAGACAAGGTTGCTTATCACGCTTCCCAGCAACGCGATGTCGGCGTACAGGCGCGTCCCCTCCGGCACGCCGTTCACCAGCCGTATCCCCTTCAGCTCCGCCGCCTTCTGCAGGCCGCCAAACGCGCCGTTAACCAGGGCGCGGGCGTCCAAAAACGCGGGGTTGGGCAGCAGCTTGCCGGTGTGCAGCATGGCGATGTCGAACATCCGCCGCACGTTCTCCAGCAGTTTTTCATCACGCGCGATCATTGCGGCCAGCACATTACGCCGCTCTTCATCCAGCGTGGCGGAACACTCCTCGCCGAACTGCCGGAGGACGCGGAGGTTCAACGAAAGGGGGGCAATGATGTCGTGCGATATGAGGGTGATGAACGCCTGTTTCAGGCGAAGCGCCTCTTCAACTTTCTCTTTGGTTGCGCGCAGGGCTTCTTCCGCTTTCCACCTTTCGGTCACGTCTATGCCGGAGGATACCAGGTATTTGGGTTTCCCTTGATGGTCGTAGGTTGCCCGCACTGTCCAGAAAGTGCGGTTTTTTCCGCCGTCTTTCCTGACGCTCCACATCTCATGGTTCACCGGCTTGCCGGTGGCAATGGCGTCTATCAACACCTGTTCAAAAATTTCCTTCTCTTCCGGGGGAATGGTCGGGGAATCTGAAATATGCGAACCGTCAATTACTTCGTCCATGGAATAGCCCGATTTTTCCTTTGTCGCGCGATTGTACGCCTTTATACGGGTGTTCGGAATATCCAGGACGGTAATCATCGCCTCGGTGGTATCGAGTATGATGTCCAGGAACTCCTTTTCCTTCCGTAATTCCTCTTCCGCGTTCCATCGATCGGTCACGTCTATGCCGGAGGTGATGACGTATTCCGGGCTTCCGGCGTCGTCGAACGTCGCGGTGGCGGTCCATGAATACCGGCGGCGCGCCCCGTCCTTGTTAATGTTCCACAACTCGGCGGTTACGGGCTGTTTGGTGGAGATGGCTCTTTGCGCCTGCTCTGCCGCAACCCGGCTTCCTTCCTCATCCACCATCGTCTTCTTGGCTGTTTCCAGTTCGCTGATGGCCTCGATACTCTCCGCGGAATGGCCGCTGAAATCGCGGATGGCGCGGTTGAAAAAAACCAGCTTTTGCTTTTTCAGGTCGAGCACGGTAATTTTCGCATCCACCGTATCCACGATGGTGCGTAAAAAATCCCGCTCTTTGCCCAGCGCCGCTTCGGCCCGTTCTTTTTCGGCGAGCGTGGTTTCAAGGAAGCCGATCCGTTCCCTCAGCCGCGCGCTTTCGTCCTGTACCCCTTCGATGGTCATCGCCCCTCCCCTCACCGGAAAATCAGAACATTTTTCTTTCCTTCGCCTTGCGAATGGCTTCCTGCTTGTTGCCGGCCTGCAACTTTTGGTAAATGTTCCGCACATGCGTATGAACCGTGTGAAAGCTGAGGTGGCATTTTTCCGCGATCTGCTTGTACGAAAGCCCCATCTCGATGTTTTTCAGGATTTCCTTTTCCCGCTGGCCCAAAGATTCATCCCCCGCCGCCGCATCGCGCATCGCGCTCACCACCAGCCGGGCGATTTTGGGGGTCATCGGCGCGCCGCCGCTTTCAAGGTTGAGCACCGCATCGATAATATCCTTGGACGCGGCGTCCTTGGTGATATAGCCCGCCGCCCCCGCCTTGAATGCCTCAAAAACGGTTTCGGCGTCTTCGTGGACGGTGTAAGCAAGGACACGCAGGGCCGGAAACCCGTCTTTCGCCAGCGCGATCAGGCCGATGCCGCTTATGTTGGGCATCTCGATATCCGTCAGCAAAATATCCGGCTTCAGCGTTTCGATATTTTTAAAGGCTTCGGACGCCGCGCTGAAAACACCCGCCAGTTCTATCGACGGCTCCGATTTCAACAAAGCGGCAAGGCGCTTCAGTTCCGACGGATTGTCATCAACGATAATAACCCTCATCCCGCCATTTTCCCCAATCCGGTTTTCGTGAAAAAATGCCGCCGTTGCATAGATGCGGTAATGTGCCCCACTCGCAGGCAAATTTATATCATTGAACGATAAAAACCGCAATGCGGGGCCGCGGACCGGGAAAGGGGGAACGGCGGGGGCGTTAGAGGGTGCGGCCCGCCGGGTACTTGCGCAACTGGTGATAATTCGCCATGACTTTCTCGGCGTACTCGCGATCCAACCCCGTGCCGTCGTTCATATCGCGGCGCAGGCGGGTGGGTCCGCGGTTGTACGCTTCCAGCGCCAGGCGCAAGTCGCCAAAGCGGCGGATCAGCTGCTCCAGGTACCGGGTGCCCAGGCTGATATTCAATTCATTGTCGGTGAGCGCGACGGCTTCCACGCCTTTCAGCTCGCCGTCAAAAAGCGTTTCCGCCGTGTTCGGCCGGAGCTGCATCAAGCCCATTGCCCCTTTGGGGGAAACGGCGAACCGGTTAAAATCGCTTTCCGTTTTTATAATGCCGAGCACCAAAAAAGGATCAAGCCGGTGTTCGGCGGCCTTGGTGATGATGAGATCGGCCAACAGGACGGGATCGTGATGCAGCGAGTCTTGCGACTCCGCGAGTATGGCGCAAATCCTGGCGCGCGCCTGTATTTTTTTACCGTTTTGCATGTTCCAGTCATGCTGGCCGAGCACTGCGGCTTCCCGCGCCGCGCCTCGAATCCGCAAATCCTCCATCTGCGCCTTTTGGTGCTGGGAAACCTGGATAAGCACCGCGGCGATAACCATTGCCGCCATCACTCCGTAACGATAAAGTGATCTCATGTCTTCGTTTTCCTTTCGGTCGCTTAGCACCCACCGGTTGGTGGCGCTGTCATTTTGTTCCGCCGCCATCCAATTCCAGGGGGGCGGATTTTACAAACCTGTCAAGAGACTGTTGCAGGTGGGCGTCCCGGATACTTTTTAATCCTTTTTGCGGTCGCCCAATCATGTTTCGGCATGATTGTTGAGTGTATAATACACTTATGGGTGAATTTTGAAGGCCTCATCGGCTTTTGTCAACCGGAAAAAGACGGAAAAACGCAATAAGTGAAGAAATACAGTTATTTAACTAAAGTCGGATGCCAAAATATCCGATAGATTAGGGCCAAGGAGTTGACACAAACGTTATGTTATTGACCTGCCCCAAGTGCGCCACGCGCTACGAAGTGGATGGCTCATCCATCCCCCAAGAGGGAACGTACGCCCATTGCGCCACCTGTGAAAACATCTTTTTCGTAAAGAAAAAATTGAAAGCCGCACCTAAGGATGTGGCAAAAACCACAATACCTGCCACGGGTGTGCAGCCTGCCACACAACCGGTTGAAGTCTCCGCTACACCCACGCCAGCGGAGACCGCTCCGCCAGCGGTGCGCGCGCCCGCTAAAGAGCCGGTCAAAGGTAAAGAAAAGCCAAGCCTCACCCCAGAGCAAGTGGCGGCAATTATGAGCGGGCTTGACTACGAAGGAAAACCGAAAGACGATAAAAACGATTCCACCAATCTAACGGCGCAAAGCCAGATCGATTCCATTTTGGGCGATGTCCACAATAACATTCATGAAAAGATAATCACCGCCCCACTCCCCTTGCCCGCCGCGGAAATGCCGACGATGAATGATAGCGACATTGAGAATATATTGGCGAGCGTTCAGGCCCAGCGCCCTGAAACGCCCAAACCGGAACCGACGCCCTCCGTAAAAAAAGAAGCGGTTGGCGCGGATGACATCGCCGCCATCCTTGCATCCGTTCAAGCACAGCAGGCACCGGCGAAGAAAGAAGAGCCGAAGATGGCATCATCAAGCGATATTGACGACATCTTCGCATCGGTTCAAGCACAGCAGGCACCGGCAAAGAAAGAAGAGCCGAAGATGGCGTCATCAAGCGATATTGACGACATCTTCGCATCGGTTCAGGCGCAGCAGGCACCGGCGAAGAAAGAAGAGCCGAAGATGGCGTCATCAAGCGATATTGACGACATCTTCGCATCGGTTCAGGCGCAGCAGGCACCGGCAAAGAAAGAAGAGCCGAAGATGGCGTCATCAAGCGATATTGACGACATCTTCGCATCGGTTCAAGCACAGCAGGCACCGGCGAAGAAAGAAGAGCCGAAGATGGCATCATCAAGCGATATTGACGACATCTTCGCATCGGTTCAAGCACAGCAGGCACCGGCGAAGAAAGAAGAGCCGAAGATGGCATCATCAAGCGATATTGACGACATCTTCGCATCCGTGCAGGCGCAGCAGGCACCGGCAAAGAAAGAAGAGCCGAAGATGGCGTCATCAAGCGATATTGACGACATCTTCGCATCCGTGCAGGCACTGCAGGCACCGGCGAAGAAAGAAGAGCCGAAGATGGCATCATCAAGCGATATTGACGACATCTTCGCATCGGTTCAGGCGCAGCAGGCACCGGCAAAGAAAGAAGAGCCGAAAACGGCCACAACGGACGATATTGACGCGATTTTCGCTGGCAGCAATGCGGCGGTTCCGGCGGGCACAATGGATAGCCAGGACGATATCGACGCTATTTTGATGACAGCTTCGGCTCCCGCGCCACAGGAAAGCATTTTGGAAAACGAGACCTCCGGCACTACCCAGGCCCTCTCCAATAACGATATTGATTCCATTCTGGCCAGCGTAAAAACCGAAAAAGAATCACCCGCTCCCGCTCCGGCCCCGACCGGAGAAGGAGACATCATCTCGCAAAGCGATCTGGACTCCCTCTTTGCGGCCGCCACTGCGCCGTCGGCACCCGCCAAAGAATCCGAAGGAGATATCATTTCTCAAAGCGACCTGGACTCCCTGCTTGGTGAAACCAAAACTCCTCTCCCCGAGGCTGCGGCTGCGGCACCCTCCGGCGGCGATATAATCAGCCAAAGCGATCTGGACGCCCTTATGACTGGGGGAAGCGAAGCGCCAAAAGCAGCGGCAACGACCTCCGCTAGTCAGCTACTGGAAGGCGGAGACGACGAGTTGGAATCGCTATTCGCCGAAGAGGCGGTTGGCTCCAAGAAGGCTCCCGCACACAAAAAAGCGGAGGCGGCGGCAACCCATGCGGCGCCGCCCGCGGAATACGAAGGGATCGACACCTCGATGTTCGAGGGATTGGATAAAGTGACGGCGGAGGTTCCCGCCGCCACGGAAGAACATCCCGTGGAAGCGGAAAGTAAACCGGGCAAGCTGGCCGGCATTATCGACTACATTAAAGACAAACTTCCCAAGCGCAAGCCAAAAGAAGAACACTTCACCGTGGAGGAAGAATCCCCCACTGCCGCGGAACCCGGCGAGGAACCGAAAAAGAAGAGAGCCGGCGTATTCAGAAAAATCGCCCTCCCCCTGGCGGCGGGAGTGGCGCTGATGCTCGGCGCGGGCTCGTACTATTTTATGAAGTTGAAATCCCATCCGGTGGCAGTGGCTCAAAAAGCCGCAGCCCCGGCAAAAGCGCCGGCCGCTCCGGCGGGGCCGGTTGCGGAACAGAAAAAGGCAGCGCCCCCCGCCCATGAAGAGGCAAAGCCCGAAGCGCCCAAGGCGGCCCCGCCGCCCCCCGCGCATGAGGAGAAAAAAGCCGAACCTCCGCCAACCGCCACGGCGCAGGGGCCGAAGCCGAAGGACGCGAAGGAGATCGCCGCGGCCGCCCACGATGATGCCCGCAAGGCGGCGCTTGAGGCGGAAAAGCTGATTCCCCCGGCCTTGGCGCAAATCACCATCATGAAGGTAGGCGTGATGCTGCCGGTTGATTTCAACTCATCGCAGGTGAAAATGATGACCGCCGACGTGGAACTGCAATTCGCCACCTCGTCGGAATTCAAAACCGCCGAGACCAAAAAATTCATTTACGAACTGGCGCTTGAAAACGAGATCGAAGTATTCTTCAAGGACAAGTTCTACGAAGAAACCCGCTACGCCAAGGACAAGCTGATGGCCTACCTCTTCGACCGCTTTAAAAAGCGGGGCGACCTGGAAAAGATCGTCGGCGTGAACGTCGCCGAACTCACCCTGAAATAACCCCGGCCCATAAACAGACGTACAGGCTGTACCCACCGGGTCGAATGTTATTCTTGCGAGCGCGGCGAATGTGTCCAAGATGACTACGGGATGAATGACGGCGGGGAAGCGATGACAGGGAAACGGCGGCGTTACGCAACGCCGCCGGGATTACTCTTCGGCGTCCGAGCCGTCGGCGGCGACTTCTTTGCCGTCGACAATGAGGCGGAATTCCTTGCCGGTCTTGAAGAAGGGCACTTTTTTCGGAGGCACGAAAACCTTCTCGCCGGTTTTGGGATTGCGCCCCTCTTTGGCGGAGCGGTGCCGCACGCGGAAGCTGCCAAAGCCCCGGATTTCCACCTTGTCCCCCTTGGAAAGGGATTCAATAATCGAATTGGTGAAAATGTTGATGATACCTTCCGCCTGCTGCTTCGTGATGTTCAGCTTCGCGGCAAGCTTCTCGGCCATATCGGATTTGGTCATACCCCTTCCCACTCCTCCAACCTCTTTACGGATTGATTTAACAAAAGCCTAACAGAATTAAACGCCATGCGTCAACCGCAATCAGTTGTAGTTGTTATCCTCCATCGTGTCCTCGAAATGCTGCTCGACATAATCATCGATCATGTCATTCACGCGGTCCTGAAACAGGTCGATTTCCTCAATATCCTCCATCTGGTCCAGATGGATGCGGACTATATTCTCAAGTATCGCTTCGCGGTCTTCGGCTGTCAGCTCGTTTTCCAACAAAAGCCGGTTTACTTCGGTGAGGATTTTATCCCTTCTGTTGCTTTCCATTTGCTTCTCCACAATCTCGTTGGCTATAACAATAACTCCTTACGGACTGAAACGCAACACAATGCAAAACCGGCGGTTATATCCGTAACCGGGCAATTACCGCCTACCAGTCAAATGTCCGGATATCACGCCGAAGCTGTAACATCACCCCCATTTCGGTTCCGCCGTCAGCCGTATCACCCCGTACAATCCGGTCGGAATACACGCCCGCCTGCAGCCGGAAGTTGCGGTCCGCCACGGGGAAATGGTGGAGCCAGACCTCAAGGCGGAGTCTCTCTTTATCAAACCATGGAACCGCCTGATTCAGATTATTGTAAAATGTGTATTGCGGTGAAAACGCCAAGCGGAACGCCGCCGTTTCGGACGGCTCGTAAATGACCCCGGGATGTATGATCAGCGCCCCTAACGCCGTGGGGAAAGAGACCGCTCTATTGGTAACGGTGTCGGGTTGACCTACGGCGCCGGGAACCACCACGATGGTCTTGCCCGCCGCGCGATGCTCGTACAAATAGGTGGCCCGCAGACTGGAGATGAAGCTCCCCGGTTCCGCCGAAACGACGTAGAGCGTTTCGTAAATTGAAAGATAAACCGAAACAGCGGCTTTACGCCGGAAATCATTTCCGCCGTTGGGATAGAATACGAATTCCTGGTAATTGGCGCCAATATCAATCATCGAAAGCCCCCTCTCCAACGCGCCCGAAGGACGTGCGGCGGCCCTTGCGCTGCCAAAGGACCATCCCAGATACCAGCGGGCCGGCTGGTCGGGATGCGCGGCCTCGATCAGCTCTTCATTTTCGTTGAGGGGGGTTATAATAAAAAAACCGTCGCGCGGTTCACGTTTTTTAGCGCCCGTTACCGGATCCGGCACCGGCTCATCCCCCGTCTCGATCCTAAAATGAGCATACCGGTACACGGGGGAAAAATTTAGCATCATTCCCATCGCCGTTTCCGCCGCATCCGCGCGCGGCGCGGCAATGAGGACAATAAGCACCATGCCACAAAGCCAGCGGTTAATAACGTAACCCATCTATTAACGATCCTCACCGGTACATGGTTTTTTCCGGGCCCACAACCGGGACACGGCGAACACTTGCCATACTTGTTATCGTAATAAAGTGCCTGTTTCTTAAGGCCTTTTACTTTCCAAGCCGGTCAATGGCATTGGTGAATATTGGAGGATGAGGCAAAGACACGATGTTTTGGCGGGTGAGGCATCCCCTTTCTTCGCAAGGAATACTTCACCCGCAGCTCAAAATAACAGCCGTTTGTGACGGCAGACTATTGAAGCCGGATTACCGCTATTTACCCAATACGTCGCTTAAATCAAATATCGGCTGCCCTTCTTTGTTAACTTTCGGCTTAACCGCATCTTTTTTTATGGCGGGCTTTTTAGCTGGCTCTTGTTGAGCCTTCGGCGCTACAGCCGGTTTTGCCGTTTTGGCCGGTTTCGTTATTTCCACCGGTTGCCCAACTTCGGCGGGCTTCGGGGCCTCCACCGGTTTTGCCGTTTTGGCCGGTTTCGTTATTTCCACCGGTTGCCCAACTTCGGCGGGCTTCGGGGCCTCCACCGGTTTCGGCTCTTCCGCTAGCGGCGCCACTTCAATTGGTTTCGGCTCTTCCACTGGCGGCGCCACTTCAATTGGTTTCGGCTCTTCCACTGGCGGCGCCGCTTCAATTGGTTTCGGCGCTTCCACGGGCTTTGCCACTTTGGCGGGCTTTGGCGCTTCCAGTGGTTTTACCGTTTCGACCGGCTTCGGCGTTTCGACGGGCTTCACCTTAGCAGGCTCTTCTTTCTTGCGTGCTATCGCGCCACCGTTCACCCGAAGCACTATCTTCTCCATCCAGGGAGTGGCCATCAGTCCGGCCGCGCGTTTTTTCGCCAACCGCCATGACGCGTCCGTGGGATAACATTGACCGTTTTTTTGCTCGCCCATTACCGCCGCGCAATCCCCCACCCCTAACCAAGGAACATCACTTTTAACGCGGCTGCCAAGTTCTTTTTTAATTGAATCGATAAGACGTTTCGCTTCGGGACTTTCCGGCGTGGGCGGAATGCTGTTAAAAACATCGCCATCGGCCTTTTTGAACGACCGCTGGAGGCGAATCTCAATGGCGTCCATGTTTTTAGGCGCTTCAATATACATCCGCAGCTTTTGACTGACCGGCGGAATCTGGTTTTGGGCCAACTTTATCCGCCACTCAAAGCGCCCCTTGTTCACCTGCGAGGCAACAACCGCATCCTCGGTTTTAATCCCCTGCACGCTGGAAGCATCCACCTTATCAATGCGCGCCGATACCGCATCAAGGTATATCGCCGCTTCGGTGTACGGCTTGCGGATCTGGCACATAACTTCCATCTCGGCCTCGATATGCCGGACATTTTTTGCCGAGGAGACCTCTTCGCCGATTCCAGCGGAAATATTGCCGATGGTGACGGAACCGGCAATGCCGCTTTTGCCTTCAAGCGCCAACAGGCGCTGCCATGTGTGTGACAATGGGTTGTCCTCCGGCGCGGCGGCGGCAGCGGGCGCCGCGGAAGGCGAATCGGTTTGCGGAGTATCGGCCGGCTCAACGGCCGGAGCGGCGGGCGCGGAAGTCACAGCGCTGGCTTTGGGAGTTTTGTTTTTGGGCGGCACACAGCCGGCGGCCAGCACGGCAACGGCCAGAATCGCCGTCAAGGCCGAGTTAACAACGGTGCGGCCCACTATCGCCAATGCATCCATGAACATCCTCCGTGGAATAGCGGTACGGTTAAATTACTGGCATTCCGGATGGTTCCGCCGCGCCCGGCGGCCAGCCCGAAAGCCTGGAAGTAGTTTACCGGTATCGGCCTTTTTATGCAAAACCGCGTTCACGCCCCTTTTTGGACTTTGACACGGCGGCCACAGGATCGTCCATTTTCTTATTCTTCTCCTTGTCCTCTTTCTTTTTGGCTTTCGGCTCGTCTTCCCAGCCGATTTTCTCGAGGAAGTCGTCGTAATTCCCCAAAAAGAGATGCGCCTTATCTTCATTGAAAACGATCAGCTTGGTTGCGATATCGCGCAATATCATTTCGCTGTGGGTGACGATGATAACCGCCCCTTCATATTCGTCGAGCTGTTCGGTTAGTTCTTCTATCGATTCCATATCGAGGTGGTTGGTCGGTTCGTCGAGGAGCAGGAGGTTCGTCGGGTTAGCCAATATCTTGCCCAGCAACACGCGGCTCCGCTCGCCGCCGGAAAGCACCTTGATGAACTTTTCCGCGGCGTCGCCGGGAAACATCATCGCGCCGGCAAGACAGCGGAGATGCTGGTTGTTGAGCGACGGGTTTGCCTTGCTCAATTCCTCCAGCACGTTGCTTTCAAGATCGAGCCGTTGGATATTCGTCTGCCCGAAGTGGCCGATTTTCATGCTGGGGTGCGTGCTGATCCCGCCGGTGAGCGTTTTCAACTCGCCGCCCAAAATGTTCAACAGCGTCGATTTCCCCTTGCCGTTTTTTCCGATGATGGCGATGCGGTCACGCGCCCCCACCGCGAAAGTCAGATCCTTGAACAGCGCGTTATCCGGATTGCCGTCGTAGGAAAACGACAGGTCGCGCGCCTCCATCACCACCTTGCCGGGGCACTTGTCGTAGTTGAACCGGAACGCGAGCATCGCGTCGTGATCCAACTTCTCGATCCGTTCCATTTTGTCCAGCAGCTTGAGGCGCGACTGCGCGCGGGAGGCCGAGCTGGCGCGCGCCTTGTTGCGCGCCACGAACTCTTCAATCTCCTTGATCCGCTTCTCCTGGTTGACGCGGGTTTTCTCGTGGATTTCATCCTCATGGTCGAGGGTCTCGAAAAAGGTGAGGGTATCCCCCTTCAACTTGCGGAGCTGGCGGCGGACGATCCCCATGGTGTGGGAGGTCACTTCGTCCATGAAACCGCGGTCGTGCGTAATAATAATGACCTCGCCCTGGAAGGAGCGGAGCCAGCTTTTAAGCCAGCGGAGGCTGACGATGTCGAGATAGTTGGTCGGTTCGTCCAGCAGCAGCATGTTGGGATTTTGCACCAACAGTTTCGCCATGTTCATCCGTATCTGGTAGCCGCCGGAAAAACTTTCCGGCGCTTTCCCCATGTCCGGCTCGGTGAACCCCAGGCCGAAAAGGATTTTTTCCGCTTTCCAGTGATCGTACATCTCGTCTTCCGAAAGCGCGGTGGCCACCTCTTCCAGCACCGTTTTTTCCGTAAACTTCAGGTGCTGCTCCAGGGTGCCGATTCTATATCCCTTCGGAATGCCGATAGTGCCGCTGTCGGGTTGCTCTTCCCCCAGTATGAGGCGGAACAAGGTCGACTTGCCACTGCCGTTACGGCCCACAAAGCCGACTTTTTCGCGCGGGGCGATGCTGAGGGTAATATCGTTGTACAGCACCTGCTTGCCGTAGGACTTGGTGAGATTGCTTATTTGTATCATGACATTATCCGCCTTAAGGTTGTAATCGCTTCAAGTGAAGGGCGGTATATTACCAGCCGGACGGCTGATTGGGAAGGGGTGAAATATCCCGCTGAAATACCCCCGCGCGCGCCAGACGGCGGGAAAACAATTTAGCTTACAAAATATGGCGGGCTTGTGATAGTATCCACTCCTTCAAAACTGACAGTCGGGATGTGGCTCAGTCTGGTAGAGCACTCGCTTCGGGAGCGAGGGGTCGGAGGTTCAAATCCTCTCATCCCGACCATTTTTTGTTACTCGTTTTTCCTTTCGCGGCGTTCCCCGCGCGGTCATGCGATTAAGGATTGTTTTTGCTCCCCCCTTCCTTTAACATCAATCGGTAAATGGGGTATCAACGGGCTACTTACAACGGCGCCAAGGGAGTGCGCACGTTCCTTGAAGACGCCGGCGCCGCGGGCAACCGGCAAGCCGCGTTGGCGGCGGTTCCTTCGGGCAATCTTGTTTCCTTGAAACCTGGCGGCGCATTCCATCATGGCGAAGGACTTTCACCCGCCGCCGGCGTCGCGGTCTGCCCGCGCGGCCGCATTTTCGTCACCGATGAATTTAACCACCGCGTGTTGGTATACGCGCCCGATTTCAGCCTTATCGCCGCCATTGGCGGGCATGGCGCCGGCATCGGCGAGTTCCGCTATCCGCGCGGCATTGCCATCGCCCCCGATGGCACGGTCTATGTCGCCGACGCGTGGAACCACCGGATCGCCGTTATCGGCGCCGATCTTGCCGTGAAGGGAAGCTTCGGATCGCTGGGAAGCGGCGCGGGCCAGCTGGACGAGCCGTGCGGCGTGGCATTCGTGAATGGCGCGCTGGCGGTGCTGGAAAAATCGAACCACCGGATTCAACTATTCACCCCCGATGGACGTTCCACCGCGTCGTTCGGCAAGCGGGGAAGCGCGGACGAGCAGGCCCGGTTTTATGCGGTGCCCGTGCCGCCGGATACCTTCTGTCCGCCGGTCTTTGAATTTCCCACCGCTCTTGCGGCCGACGCGGCCGGAAATTTCTATGTGGCCGATACCAACAACCACCGGGTGGTAAAACTCTCCCCGGCGGGCGGTTATATCAGCGCCTACACCACGCCGGGGCTGCGTTACCCGGTGGGAACCGCGTGCGATGTGGCGGGCAATCTTCACATAACCCAGTTCAACCGCGCGGGGGTGCATGTTTTTTCACCGCGCGGAATATATCTATACAAATATCTAACGCCCGGGCTTGAGATGCCCGTGGCGGTGGCATGTGCCGGAAACGCCGTCTATGTGGCGGCCGGCATGGCTGCGCGCGTGTCCGCTTTCACGATTGATGCGGGACACGACGCCGGTTGCGCGCTGGAAACCCCGTTCACGTTCAATCTGAAAGAAGCGTTGGCGGCAACGGCGGCGGGAGAATGGGCATCGGCATTTGACGCCCTCGGCGATGCCGCCGCCTCCCCCGCTCCCTCGCCCGAGGAGCTGGCCGCCGCGCTGCCCGAAGGCGATTTCGCCCCCTTCCCCCCGCCAAAACAGCCGCCCCACGCCGGGGCCTCGGCCTTCTGCCGCCTGCTGGATGCCGCAGCCGCCGAGCGGTGGAAAATGCTGGAAACCATACTGATTCGCAAAACCGCGGCGGCGGACGATAACGCGAACGCCGCCTTGCAAATAGAAAAAACATCGCTGCTGGGGAACGCCGGAGTCGACGACTTCATGGTGGCCCGGTGGCGTTCCATCAAATCACTGCTGAACCTAAGCGCCGATTTCAAGCGGACGATGGCGGCATTGCGCAAAATCGCGGAATTCCGGCGGCGGCTGGCGCGTGCCGGCCAGGAAATTCCCGCGCGGCTGGCATCGCTCGCGGCGGGACAGGCGGCGGTGGCCGCGATGGGAAAAACGCGCGAGACGTGGTTCGCCGGCGCGGCGAAAGAAGCGCCCGCGCTGAATTTCAACAGCGCCCCCGCCGAACGCGCCTCGTTCGCCATCAACGAAAGCAGGCTTTCGCAGACGGCATTCGAGTTTCGCTCCTTTTGGAGCATGTTAACCGACGCGCAGTTCGAAATCGCCTCGCTCGCCGCCGCGGGCCTGCTGGAAAAAGATGCCGTGGCGGAACATATCGGCCCGGCGCTCGGCATGTTGCTCGATGCCCCCGAAGACGCGGCCACCCGGCTCACGTGCCTCAACGGCGCCGAGGCGTTGATGGAAGCGGCCGGCCCGGAAGCCGTGGCGGGATGGCTGCGGGCCAACTCGTCCGGCGCGGCGTGGGAAACGCTGGGACTTGAAGAAAAAGCGCAACGGCCCGATTATGCCTTGCTGGCGGCCCTCTGGGCTAGCGGCATGGAAGAGGGAAAAACCGCCGATCCCTCCACATGGGAAAAAATCACCGCATTTTATCACGCCGAGTTCACCAAATTCGTGGGCGAAAACGCCCCGCTGCGGCTGGAGTTGCTGCGCAATAGCATGATGCTGCCGATGGCCGAAAAATCGGACATAAAACAGGCGGCGATGATTCTGCGTAAAATATCGCTGCTGAATTACCATTTGATGTTTCAGGAGCGCTACATCGGCGGCTTGATGCTTGAATACCTCACGCGCTACGCGCTGTTCGCCGCCAAAATCCCCTGCTTGCCCCCCGATGCGGCGGAACGGACGGCCGCCGCGCTCGACGCGCTCATCGACGAAGCGGCCATCGCGGGAAACGGCGAATCCAACGCCGTGTTTGACACATCCCAGAAACTGAAAACCGCCGCCACCGGCGAAAAACAGGAGTTAAGAATCCGCCATTCCGCCGCAGGCGCCGCCCTCGGCTATCTGTCGCTGCTGGGGGCGCACCTGGCGCTGGCCCGCGCGGCGGTGCGGGATGCCGCAGGAAATGAGCCGCGCGCCGCCGGAAGCATTTTTGAAACCGCCGCCGGGTTCCGCCCATTGTCCGGCCCGTCCGCCGCCCTTTTCGACGCGGACGGCAACCTCTATGTGGTTGCGCGCTCCATCGTGTCCGTATATGACAACGCCATGCGCCCGATCCGCGAAGTGGGAGCATACGGCCGTGGACCGGGCAAGCTCGACTTCCCGATGGACATCGCGTTTACTCCTGATGGCCATCTCCTGGTCACCCGGATATTCTCGCCGATGATCGCGCGCTTCGGTCCTGACGGCTCGTTTGACCGCGACATCACCTTGGAAAAAACGGAGGGACGGCGGGTTTACCGGATTCAAACCGGAGCTGACGGAACCATTTTCGCCAGCTTTTTCGACGGGGAAGGAATCAATATCCATAATTCCGAAGGAACGTTTTTGCGGAGCATTCCGCTGAAAGGGTCTCCCTTCGAACGATTAGGCAGCGTACTCGGCTTCGCGCTGGTGAACGGCAAACTGTACACCGGAAGAAACGGCATGATGGCCGCGGTTGACGCCGTCACCGGCGCGCCGCTGCATTTCAGGGAAACCGGGCTTTCATTCAGCGCCATCAACAGCATCTGCGCGGACGGCGCGGGCAGCCTCTATTTTATCGACCACGCGCGGAACATAACCGCCGTCACCGATGAAACATTCTCAGCGGTGCGCCGTCTGCCCGCCATGAAGACAGTGGCCGTGGGAGCGGTAACCGCCGGGGAAAACGGTCTTCTTGCCATCTGCGATAATTGGGGAAACCGCCTGCGGTTGTTCAACGTCAAGGAATAATGCGCGGCTACGCGCCCTTGGCTTTCAGGTGGGGGCCGTAGGCGCGGTCGACCGTCTGAATGTGGTTCTTCAGCCAATTCACCAACAACCCGACCAATTCCATTGTCATAACCGGCTCACCGCTGCGAAAACGGTCATTAATGTCGGATACCTGCGTTATGAAAGCGACATGCTGGGTCTTGTGATCTTCATACCCGGGGTAGCCGGTGATCCGCATGGCGTTTTCTTCATCGCCAAAATGGGTGTTGGTATATTCCATCAATGCTCCCAAGGCCGTTCCCAGCGCCTCGCGGTTCTTTTTTTCCCGGATGCCATCGTGCAAGTCATTGATCAGCTTGAAAAGACCCTTGTGCTGCGTATCAAATATCTCGATCCCGTTGCTGTAACTATCGTCCCATTTCACATACATAATCGCCCCTTAGTGAAGTTAAGTTGAATTCCGCCAGCAATTATAAACGCAATAACATCGCGGCGGCAAACCAGCCCCGCGCTATCGACGCTACTTCTCCGCGATAATGGTGGCGAGGCCGCGCTCTTCGCGCAGGGCTGCGGTCCGATAACCGGCGCTTTCAATCACCAACATCGCCCACGCCGGCGATATCCGCAGCTTTTTATAAAAACTTTTTTTCAACTCCCATCCCGCCGCCCCGCGCGTGTACAGAAGATCATGCACTATCGCAAAATCACCTTCGTATTCGAGGAAACAGCCGAATAGCGCATTCTCGTCGCTGCGCACCGGAATAAAGCGGTCGCCGCGAGGTATCTCGTTCGTGAAGTTGCGGAAGGTGAGCGCCATCTTCCCCCCTTTCTCCAGCCGCCCGTGGATTCCGCGCAACAACCGTTCAACCTCGCCAAAACCGGCAAGGTGCGTGAGGGTGTCTCCCATGCAAACGGCCAATTCCAGACGTTCGGGGATATGCCCGGCGAAATCAGACAGGTCGGCCCGCACGGTGGCGATGTTCAATCCGGCGCGTCGCGCTTCCAGTTCCGCCAGCAGAATTTCGGAGAGGTCGATGGCGGTCACGGCGAAGCCGATCTCGGCTAGCGGAATGCTTTGAAACCCCGGACCGCATCCCAGGTCAACGGCATTGCCGCAACCCCGTGGGACGATGCCGTTGGCATCGAAGAATTTTCGGTTATCCGCGATACGCGCGTCGGCCCCGCCGCAAAGCCACGTATATACGCCGGCCAGGAGGTCTTGATAATGCCCGGTTACGTCCGCCATGTTGATGATCGGCGCCGGGTCAATTCTTGTTAGAGGCGGTTTTTTTGGCAACGCGCCCTTTTTTTTCCTGCCCGCCCAGATAGTAGGCGGAAAGCTCCTTGCGCAGAAAGAGGCGCGCGCGATGCAAACGCGATTTCACCGCCGGCACGCTGATCTTAAGCGTACGGGCGGCCTCTTCGGCGGAGAACCCTTCCACGTCGCGCAACACGAAAACGATGCGGTACTTTTCGGGAAGATCCAACAGCGAGTTCTGGATATGATCGGCCAGTTCGCGGTTGAGCAGCTCTTCCGCCGGCGTGGTGGGCCACGAACTCTCCGCCAACCCCTTCACCTCGGCTTCGCCGGGGACGAGATCATCCAGCGAAACGTGCCGCGCCGGTTCGTTCTTGCGGCGGCGTTTGTTCTTCAGGCAGGAGGTGCTGGCGATCCGGTAGAGCCACGTCTTGAACGAAGCGTCCCCGCGGAAACCGTTGAGGTAGCGGTAGGCGGTCATGAAGGTCTCCTGCACGACATCTTTGGCGTTGTCGGCGCAACCGCACATCCGCATAAGGAAGCCGTACATCCTGCCTTCGTAGCGCACCACCAGCTCGTCGAAGGCCTTCGCGTCGCCCGCCTTGAAGCGGGTCACGGCCCGAAAATCGTTCTCTTTCGCCGCGTCCGCGTTTAATGTTTTATATATTGATTCCATCTGTTTGAATTATACTATTAATGTTTGAAAGAGATAACCCGCATTATTTATTAAAAGGGGATTACCGCATGAAAGGCAATTGTGGCGGCGTTGACCGCGGTATGCGTGTCATCGCGGGGCTTGGCCTCATTGCGATGGTGTTTGCGGGGCCGCAGACCCCGTGGGGCTGGATCGGCATCGGGCCGCTGCTCACCGGCCTCGCCGGATATTGCCCGCTCTACGCCATTCTCGGCTTGAAGACTTGTCCGGTTAACGAAAAAAATACCTGAACCTGCTTTTTCTTTTCGGACGCCCCTTGATTCCCGCGCCCGGCTGGACTAACATCACCTTCCAATGATCAAATTCAGGCTCAAGGAAATGATGGCGAAGCTTGAGGTGGAGTACGGCCGCAAGCTCACCTTCGATCTCCTCTCGCGCTACACCGGCATCTCGCGCCAAACGCTGGCCCGCATCGCATCCCCCAAAGGGTGCAACACCTCCACGGAAAACATGGAGCGGCTTTGCCGTTTTTTCCGCTGCGCGCCCGAACAACTGCTGATATTCGATCCCCAGTTGCAGACCGGCCCAAAAAAAGACGGCCAGCCGCCCGCGCCGCCGCCGGAGCCATCGGCATAACCGGTGCGCTTCAGCCGCGAATACATCGAACGCTTCGGCCACGACGGCATGGTTGCCGAATCACCGGCCGCCTACGCCATCGCACAGGGGAAATTCACCGAAAACCTGATCCAGCTCATCTGGCGCAACAGCCTGTATGACGGCAGCGCCCTGAAAACCGTGGCGGGACTGCCGGTAACCGTGCATGCCGCCGGACGTTTCAACAAGGGCGCGGGACCCGATTTCAAAAACGCCGACATCACGATAAACGGCCAACGCATTCACGGCGACGTGGAAATACACAAGCACGCCCGCGAGTGGTTCGAGCACAAGCACCACCTCTCACCGCTCTACAACCATACGGCGCTGCACGTTTTCGTGGAACGGGGCGTTGCCACTCCGGCCGCGGCCACCCGCCGGGGAAGAACGATCCACGAGTTGGAAATCGGCCTGCACCTGCGCCACCCGCTGGAAGACCTGCACCGGGAACTGGAGGTGGTGCAAGCCCCCCTCACGGGCCGCCCATTCAACCCCCCGTGCGCCGGTCATTTGTTAAAGCTGGGGCCGCGCGCCGCACCCGGGCTTTTCAACATTATCGGCGACGGCCGCGCCCTGATTAAAAGCAACCGCGTCATCGCCCGCCTCGCCCGCGCGGAGCCGGAACAGATTTTTTACGAGCTGCTGTTTGAAACGCTGGGATATTCGGCGTTCAACCGCCAGTTCGGGGCAGTGGCGCGGGCGATGCCCCGTGCCCGGCTGCGGGATATCATCGCCGATAATCCCGCCATCCCCCCGGCGGCATCGGCGCGCGCGGCGCTCTGCCGCGTTGCGGGATTTCCGCTTTTGCACGATGGGGCCGACACGGAAGCCGCCGCGCAGGCCACGCTGATGATGGCAACGGCCCTGCCGCCAATAACTCCAATTTTCGGCCCGGACGATTGGCCGCTGGCCCGCTGCCGCCCCGCGAATTTTCCCCAGCGGCGCATTGCTGCCATGGCCGCGCTGGTGGCTTCGGATTTCGGCGCCGATGCCTTGCAACGCCGTTTCGCCGCGCTGCCGCTCGATGCCACGGCCGCGCAAACGCGGAAATTCGCGCGCGGCGTTCTGGAAATATTCACAAATATCACCGACCCGTTTTGGGATTGCCGTTACACCTTCACCAAACCTACGAAAAACCCCAAAAAACTGATTGGCGCCGACAAAGCGGTCTCCATCGCCGCCGACTGCATCATCCCGTTTCTGCTGGCCGTATCCCGCGCCGGAAACGACCTCGACATGGAACAGCGGCTGGTGCTTTTTTACCACGCGCTCCCCATTCCCTCCTCCAGCGCGGTTCTCGATTTCATGCGCAAAACGGTGTTGGGACGCGATGCCGCATTCGCCCCCCGGTCGGTCTGCCACCAGCAGGCGCTCCTGCAGGTCTATAAGGATTTCTGCCACGCCGCCCCCGCCGCCTGTTCCGGCTGCCCCTTCGTCGAATACCTCAAAACGCTCGGCGCGGCCCAGGCATCATTGTAACCCCGCTTTTCGCGGGTCATCCTTGCCTGCCCATTCCGGTCATCCTGAGCCAAGCAGGGGAGGTGTTTAACCCCTCCTGCACCTCCCCTTGCAAAACAAGGGGGAGGAAAGAGAACGAGATAATTCAAACTGTGGCACCCACTTTTCGGAAACCGGGTTCAAAGGGCCGGTTCTTCGCGGGTATATGCAAGAACATTTTTCATGTTATAAATTTATATTCGGCGTATAATAAAAGATAGATAAGGTGGTATTAAGATGAGAATCGTGGGAAATCGCCCAGGGGTGTTATTTCTTTGCGCCACTCTTTTGTGGATTCCCCTTGCGGGCTGCGGCGATGTTTTTAACAACAGCGACACAAGCCCCTCCGCCGTAACTCCCGCCACCGATCCGCCGGTTACGGTCGCGCCTATCGTCACCACCAAAGCCACCCTCTCAGGTTCCGTATCGGGCACATTGGCGAAGCCCTCACAAAAGCCGGTCAACGGCGTTGGCGTCCTGCAATCCCCAATGGCGGACGGCGAGGTGAAAGTAATCGATTCAACGGGGAAAGCCCTCGGCACCGCCAAGATTGCCGCCGATGGCACGTACACCTTGGAGGTGGATAAAGGCGTTAATTATGTGGTCAGGGCCACGAAGGGGAATGTGGCCCTGAAATCATTTGTGGAAAAAGCCGATGCCAACATGACCGTGG
Source organism: Nitrospinales bacterium (assembly GCA_023248495.1). Taxonomy (GTDB): domain Bacteria; phylum Nitrospinota_A; class UBA7883; order JACRGQ01; family JACRGQ01; genus JACRGQ01. The sequence goes on along the minus strand of JAHFEK010000001.1, from coordinate 90,976 downwards.
CGGTCGACCCCACGTCTTCCGCCATCGTCAAAGTGCTGTCGAAGAAGATCGGCAACGACAAGTTGGGCGAAGTGGGCGCGGATGTATCAACCCAGGTCACCGGCGCCGATATTTCGGCCATTATTGTGGCGATAAAGAATAGCGGCCTGCTGAAAACGGTTGCGCAGGCGATCCATGACGATATCGCCGCCAACGCCAATTACTCATCCACCACCGTTACGGTGGGGGTGGTGTCGGCTGCGGGCGATGGCGACGCGAATACGATTGCCATCACCATAACGATCACCATCGTTATTAGCGGTCAGCAGGGGGCTGCCGCCGTCCCCACGGGCGTCACCGCCGTGGCGGGTGACGGAAAGGTCACGGTGAGTTGGACCGCCGTGACCGGCGCCACATCATACAACCTGTATTATTCGGCCGTCGCCGGCGTTGCCGGGATAAAGATAAACGGGATAACCGGGACGTCCTACACGCTGACGGGGTTAACCAACGGCGTGGTGTATTATTTCACCGTTACCGCTTCAAATTCGGCGGGGGAAAGCGCCGGATCAACCCCGGTGAAGGCGACCTTCATTTCGTCCCCCGCGAAAGTATCGGCGGTGCCCGGCTGGGGGCAGGTATCGTTGACGTGGAGCGCGGTCTCCGGGGCTGCCTCTTACAACATCTATTGGTCCACCGCCACCGGGGTGACATCGGCCAGCGGCACCAAGATCGCCATTGCCTCCGGCACGGCATACGTGCACACCGGCCTTGTCAACGGGACGGCCTATTACTACATCGTCAGGGCGGTGTATGGCTCCGATGAAGGCGCGTCCTCCGCCGAAGCGGCGGCCCGGCCGATGTATACAAAACAGATCGGCGCGGCGGGGGCGGCAACTTGGGGCTGGGCAATCGCGAAAGATGCCGATAACAACATCTTTGTGGCGGGCGATACAACCGGCGGATTGGACGGCAACACCCTTGCGGGGGTGCAGGACGCTTTTGTTATCAAATACAGTGCCGCCGGTGCCCGGCTATGGACGAAGCAACTGGGGGTGGCCGGGGCGACCGTTTCCGCCACCGCCATCACCACGGATGCCAGCGGCAATGTTTATGTGGGCGGCAATACAAACTACGGACTCGATGGCAATACGTATTTAAGCAGAACTGGCAAGGATTACGAATATTTTATAACGAAATACAATGCCGCCGGCGTTAAGCAATGGACGGTGGAGAAAGGGGGGTGGGCTCCTTTCGCCATGTATTCTGAAATTGTACGCCATAATGTTAACGGAATGTCTTTGGATGCCAGTGGAAATATTGTTGTGGCTGGCTTAACTTCGAGTGTGATGGGTATAATGCGATGGACGGAAATGCAAAATGCCGCCGGAATCTTTCAATCACCCAATCCTCAACAATATTTCTATGTTGGAGGGGTGCCGGCCTACCCTGTCGTGGCGTGGGATAGCGGCGGTAATTTTTTCGCGAGCAGCTATTCAATAGGCCCTACTAATGGATTTACGCTTATTGGAACAGTTGATGCGTTTGTCGCCAAATACAATGCCGCCGGTGTCACGTTATGGACGAGACAGATTGGGACGACGGGATTGCGTACCTATAGCTATGGCGTGGCCACGGACGCCGGTGACAACCTATTTGCAGTTGGACAAATTGGGCACCCCAGCGTGGATCTCACCCCTCCTCCTACGGAAAGATGGGACTTATTTGTGGCCAAGTACAACGCCGCGGGAGTACCAATTTGGATAAAGCAGTTGGGGGGGGGGATGCAGGGATACACTGCGGCAAATGGTGCCGCGACAGACGCCAATGGTAATGTTTTTGCTGTTGGGCTTACTACGGTTGGATTGGATGGTAATACGGTTGTGGGAACCGGCGATCTTGTAGTGGTTAAATATAATGCCGCCGGTGTCAAGCAATGGACGCGGCTATTGGGGGTGTCGGCGAATGGTACCGCGGGCCTACGTGCGGTTTGCGATAGCAACGGCAACGTGTTTGTTACAGGGTATACCTCTGGTGGATTGGACGGCAATTTGGTCATCGGGAATTATACTGATGCTTTCCTGGTAAAATATAACTCCGCTGGTGAAAAGCAGTAAGCGCAACTTCCGAATAAACACGTCACGGGAACGACCGCACTGCAGAGTTGTTGGTGCCTTATTGCTGGCCCGTTAGAGCCACCCTTACCATCTCCGCAAATACGGTAAACAGTGGGCGGGTATATAATACGTTGCAGCCCAAACCTTGCCCCACACAGTTTGCCGTTCGTATGGTAAAATCCGGCTGATGAGGATATTGGGTGTGGATACCTCTTCGCGCGGGGGAAGCGTGGCGATTGTCGACGGCAAAACCGTGGTGGGGGAAATAGCATCCGATGCCGCCGCATCATTCTCGCGCCAACTGCTCGGCATGATTGAAACCCTTCTGGCCCGGCATGGGTTTGCCGTGGAAAATCTCGACGCCATCGCCGTGGCCGCCGGGCCCGGCTCCTTCACTGGCATCCGTATCGGATTGGCCACCGCGGGGGGCATTTCCCTGGCGACCGGCGTGCCGGTGGCGGGCGTCAGTTCGCTGGAAGCCGCCGCCCGCGCCGCGCCAGCCCGGGGGCGGATCGCGGTGGCGCTGGACGCCAGCGGCGGCAACGTATATCACGCGCTATTCGACGCCGGCGGCGATGGCATCACGCGCATTACCCCGGACGCATTTTCCCCGCGGGCGGCGCTCGCCCGCGAAACCGGCCCGCGCGTGGGCGACGGCTGGCCCGATGCAACGGCGTTAAACGTTTCCGTGGCCGCTGGCGCGGCGTTGCGCGCCGGCGAATTGCTGACGGCGGGCGCGGCGATGGAAACATTGCGGGCCGTGCCCAATTACGTCCAGCAAAGCGCCGCGGAAAAAAACCTCAATTCTTTACCGGAGGGATGAATCATGCTGAGCTCTCTCGAACAAGACTCCCGCTTCGCGCACCTGTACGAACACAACAGCGCATTCCGGCAACTGACGAATGAACACAAGGAAATCAAGCGCGAGGTCGAGAAGCTGAAAAAGGCCATCTACCTCGGCCCCGAAATGGAAAACAAACTGCACATTCTGAAAAAACAGAAGCTCGACATTAAAGACCGGCTGGAATCGATGCTGGACGAAATACCGCGTTGAAATACAGGGAAAGAACGGACATGGCCAAAAACGGGGGGCACCACCATCACGGGAACAAGGAAAACTGCAAAAAGACCCTTACCGGGATGTCGGAGTATGTGGATAACGATCTCAAAGGAACCGGCAAAAAAAGCCTTGAGAGTCACCTCGCCAACTGCAAAGCCTGCATGGCGGTGCTGAACACCCTGAAAAAAACCATCGAGATTTTCAGGGTGAGCACCCCCCGCATGCCCAAATCGATGGCCAAAAAAGTGCGGCAAAGCATCAAACACGAAATCGCCGCCTTGGAAAAGAAAGGGAAGTAAGCATGGAACACGGCGCTTGTGAACGCCCCGCGTTTCCCCCGGACGCCGCGCTGGTCAAGAAAATCATCACGCAATACAAAACCGTGGCGGTGGTGGGCATCTCCAAAAAAGAAGACCGCGACAGTTACCGCGTGGCGGCGTACCTTAAAAACAACGGCTACACCATCATCCCGGTGAATCCGCAAGCGGACGAAATTCTGGGGGAGAAGTGCTACGCATCGCTGGCCGACATCCCCTTCGCCGTCGACGTGGTGGACGTGTTCCGCAATCCATCCGCCCTGCCGGGACTGGCGGATGAGATCGCCGCACTGAAACTCCGCCCCAAATCCGTCTGGTTCCAACTGGGCGTGGTAAACAACGAGGCCGCGCGAAAGATAAAAGACGCCGGCATCGACGTGGTGCAGAACCTCTGCATAAAAATAGAACACGCCCGCTTGGCCTAATAAGCCGGGCGCATCCCCTTTTTTCAAAACGACAATGAAATTAACCCACCACCGCCAACGGTTTTGGTATAGGATTTACGCGTGAAAACAAAAGAGATACTGGCGCTGTACAAAAAACATGTGGCCCCCAACTACGGGCGGGTGCCGCTGGCGATACTTTCGGGCAAAGGCTCCGAGGTGATCGACTCCGAAGGAAAAAAATACCTCGACATGGCGGCGGGCATCGCCGTGAACGCCATCGGCCACGCGCCGCAGGCGGTGGTGAAGGCGCTGAAGCAGGCCGCCAAGCTGATGCACACCAGCAACCTCTACTACACGCTGCCGCAGGGCCTGTTGGCGCGCGAACTGACGAAGCTGGCGTTCCCGTCGCAGGCGCTCTTCGTGAACAGCGGCGCGGAGGCGGTGGAATCGGCCCTCAAGCTGGCGCGGAAATACCACCACGACAAGCAGACCGGGCGGTTCGAATTCATCTCGATGCTCGGTTCGTTCCACGGCCGGACGTTCGGCGCGCTCTCCGCCACCGGGCAAACAAAATACCAAAACGGCTTTGCGCCGCTGGTGCCGGGATTCAGCCACGTGCCCTACAACGATTTCGCCGCGCTTGAAAAAGCCGTCACACCGCGGACCGCCGCCATCATCATGGAAGTGCTGCAAGGCGAAGGGGGCGTGCGGCTGGCCGGCACAACCTTCGTGAAACAGGTGCGGCAGCTTTGCGATAAAGAAGGCATCCTGCTCATTTTCGATGAAGTGCAGACCGGTTTTGGCCGCACCGGCAAGTGGTTCGGCTACCAGCACTTCGGCGTAACGCCGGACATCATGACGCTGGCCAAAGGCTTGGGCGGCGGCTTCCCCATCGGCGCGATGCTGGCCAAGCCGGATATCATGGCCCACTTCGGCCCCGGCACGCACGCATCCACCTTCGGCGGCAACCCGCTGGCCTGCACGGCGGCGCTGGCGGTGCTGGATTCCATCAAAGAAAAGAAGCTGCTCGCGCACGTCGCCAAAACAAGCCGCCACGTCTTCAAGCGGCTGAACCAGCTTAAAACCATCGCCCCCGCAATACGGGAAGTGCGCGGCATGGGGCTGATGATCGGCATCGAGCTGGATCAACCCGCCGCCCCCGTCATTGCCGCCTGCCGGGCCAAAGGGTTGCTCATCATAGGCGCGGGCGACAACGTGCTGCGGATGGTTCCCGCGCTGAACGTGACGCAAAAGGAAATGGACAAGGCCGTCCGGATTTTGGGGGAAACGCTGTGCACAAAGACTTCCTGAAACTTTCCGACCATACCCCGGAAACCGTGCGCCATCTGGTGAACGAAGCGGTGAAAATGAAAAAAAAGCCGGACGGCAAAAAGCCGCTGGCGGGAAAAACCATCGGGCTGATTTTCACCAAAAGCTCCACCCGCACCCGCACCGCCTTTGAGGCGGGCATGTACCAGCTCGGCGGGCAAGTGGTGAACCTCCGCCCGGATGAGATACAGCTCACCCGCGGCGAAACGCTGCACGACACCGCCAAGGTGATGAGCCGCTACCTCGACGGGCTGGTGGTGCGCACCTTCTCGCAAGACGACGTGGAGGCGCTGGCCCAATACGCCAGCATCCCGGTCATCAACGCGCTCACCGACAAGTACCATCCCTGCCAGGCCATCGCCGATTACGCCACGCTGCTGGGCCATAAAAAAACGCTCAAGGGACTGACCATGGCCTACATCGGCGACGGCAACAACGTGGCGCATTCGCTCATAATGGGCGGCGCGATGCTGGGCGTTTCGGTGACGGTGGCAACGCCGGAAGATTACCGCCCCGCGCAAGATGTCTGGAAGACCGCGCTGGCCATCGCAAAAAAAACCGGCGCGAAACTGACGCTGACCGGCAAGCCCGCCGAAGCGGCCAAAAACGCCGACGCCCTCTATACCGACGTGTGGGTGAGCATGGGGCAGGAGGCCGAAACAAAAAAACGCCGCAAGGATTTCGCGGGCTACATCATCGACGGGGCGTTGCTCAAAAAGGCCGCGCCCGGCTGCATCGTGATGCACTGCCTGCCGGCCCACCGGGGCGAAGAGATCGCCGCCGGCGTGATCGACGGACCGCAATCGGTGGTGTTCGACCAGGCCGAATACAAACTGCACGCCCAAAAAGCGGTGCTCAAACTATTTGTGGGAGATACATGACCGATGGCTGAAAAAGTTGTTCTCGCCTATTCCGGGGGGCTTGATACCTCCGTCATCCTGAAATGGCTCAAGGAAGAGCGCGGCTACGATGTGGTGGCGTTCGCCGCCGACATCGGCCAAAAAGAAGAGCTGGGGGGCGTACCCGCCAAGGCCAAGCGCACCGGCGCGCTGAAGTGCCTCATCAGCGACCTGCGCGAGGAATTCGCCAAAGACTTCATCTTCCCGATGCTGCGCGCCGGGGCGATTTACGAAGAGCGCTATCTCCTCGGCACCTCCATCGCCCGCCCGCTCATCGCCAAAGAACAGGTGCGCATCGCCCTGAAGGAAAAAGCGGACGCCGTGGCCCACGGCGCGACCGGCAAGGGAAACGATCAGGTACGCTTCGAGCTCACCTACGCCGCGCTGGCCCCGCAACTGAAAGTGGTGGCCCCGTGGCGCGAATGGAATTTGAGCTCGCGCACCGAGCTGCTGGCCTACGCCAAAAAACACGGCATCCCGGTGCCGGTCACCGCGAAGAAACCGTACAGCAGCGACCGCAATCTCTTCCACATCTCCTACGAAGGGGGCGTGCTGGAAGACCCGTGGAACGCTTATAAAGAAGATATGTTCCTGCTGACGGTAAGCCCCGAAAAAGCGCCTAACAAGCCAACCTATATCGAGATCGGTTTTAAAAACGGCAATCCGGTGAGCATCGACGGCGAAAAATATTCCCCCTACCAGATCATCGACCGGCTCAACGCCATCGGCGGCAAGAACGGCGTGGGCCGCGCCGACGTGGTGGAAAACCGCGTCACCGGCATGAAAAGCCGCGGCGTGTATGAAACCCCGGGCGGCACGATACTCCATGAAGCGCGGGTGGCGCTGGCCGCCATCACGCAGGACGCGGAAATCGGCGCCATACGGCGCGAACTGATGCCGCGGTACGCGCGGATGATCTACTTCGGCTTCTGGTTCAGCCCGGAACGCGAAATGCTCCAGCGCCTGTTCGACGACGCGGCCAGCGTGGTCAACGGGGTCGTGCGGCTGAAACTCTACAAAGGCAACGTCACCGTGATGGGGCGCAAGAGCCGCAACTCGCTCTACGCGGAAAAGGTCGCCACCTTCGAAGCGGGCGGCACCTACCAGCACTCCGATGCCACCGGCTTTATCCGGCTTAACGCGCTGCGGCTAAAAATCCGCAACGCCATCCGCAAGTAATCCGGCACGGCGGGCGCATCTTCCCGGTGCGCCCGCCTTTTTTGTCATTCTGAGACGCGGAGCGATGGAAAATCCCTTGCCCCCATTTCCCCCCCGCCCCCCCTTGCGGTATGATGGCGCGATATGATGTTTGAACTTTTCATGAGCCTGCGCTACCTCAAGGCGAAGCGGCGGCAGGCCTTTATCTCCCTCATCACCTGGATATCGGTCGGCGGCATCGCCGTGGGTGTGATGGCGCTCATCGTCGTCATCTCCGTCATGACCGGCATGCAGAACGAACTGCGCGATAAAATCCTCGGCACCTACTCCCACATCGTCATCCTCAACTCATTCGAATCGAACGTAAAGGATCACGCATCGGTGGTCAAAAAGGTGTTGGAAAATCCCCGCGTGAAAGCCGCCGCGCCGTATATCTACGGCGAGATGCTGGTCTCTTCCGACACCCGGTCGGCGGGGGCGGTGCTGCGCGGCGTCGATCCCGCGGCGGAGGCGGAAGTGACCGACCTGCGCCGTTACATGCGGGACGGAGATATGAAAACCGCGCTCATCACCCAATACAAGGACGGCGAATTCACCCGCAACGGCGTGATACTGGGAGACGCGCTGGCCCACACCCTCGGCGTTTTGCCGGGCGACGCGGTGAACCTCGTCAGCCCCAAAGGACATATGACACCGATGGGCATGGTGCCGAGAATAGAAAAGTTCCATGTGGCGGGGCTGTTCCACTCCGGCATGTACCAGTACGACAGCGGCATGGTGGTGGTATCGCTGACCGCCGCGCAGGAATTCATGAACATGCCGGATCGCGTATCGGGCGTGGAGGTGAAAGTGGACGACATCTACGCCGCCGCCGACATCGCCCGCCAACTGGAAAAAAGCCTGGGCCTCCCCTATTACGCGCGCGACTGGATGGAGATGAACCAAAACCTTTTCTATGCGCTGAAGATGGAAAAAATCGCCATATTCATCATCCTCGTGCTCATCGTCCTGGTGGCCGCGTTCAACATCGTTAGCACCATGATAATGGTGGTGATGGAAAAAGGGCGCGACATCGCCATCCTGAAATCGATGGGGGCCACGCGCCGGATGATCATGCGCATCTTTTTCATCGAAGGGTTTTTAATCGGCCTGATGGGAACCGTGGCGGGCAACATCTTCGGCTACGGCCTTTGCATCGCGCTGCAAAAATACCAGTTCATCAAAATCCCGTCGGACATCTACAACGCCAAAACGCTGGCGGTGACGATGGATCCGATGGACTTCCTGATGATCTCCGCCAGCGCCCTCGCCATCAGCGCCCTCTCGGCGGTCTACCCCGCGTGGAACGCCAGCCGCCAAGACCCCGCCGAAGCGTTGAGATACGAGTGATGAAGCATTGATGCAAAAAGGAAATGAACTCTTCGCTGTACAAACCCCTTTAGGCATTACCGTTCGGACCACCGAGGAGTATTGGCAATACCTAATAACAACAAAACACCCTATAATGAACGGTAAGGAAGCAATTGTCCGCGCGGCGCTGACAAACCCAACGGAAGTGAGGCAAAGCAGAAGTGACAATGAGGTGTTTCTTTACTATGCGCAGTTCGACAAGCGATATTGTGTGGTGGTAAAACAACAGGGCATAACCGGTTTTGTGATAACGGCCTATCCCGTGGACAAGATAAAGGAAGGTGATGTGGTATGGAAAAAGTAAGAGTGCACTACCACAAGGAGTCGGACAGCATGGACATATGGTTCGGCGACCCCGCGCTGGAAGTCACCTGCGAAGAGGCGGGCGAAGGGATCGTCCTGAAAAAACGGAGCGATGGCAAAGTTATCGGCATCGAAAAACTGTTCGTCAGCAAAACAATAGGCATTGATAAATCATTCCCCGTCGAATTGGTGGTGGATTAACGCCAATTCCCTTTTTCTGTCGTGCCGGGCCAAGACCCGGCACCCAGAAATAATTTCAAAACTCTCTTCTATCTTGAGGCGTCATTCATGCAAGCACCGCCCGCCACCAACACCCACCACCAAAATTACTGGCGAAAAATGAATAAGGCGGATATTATTACGTTTATGACTGAATATATAACAGAACACGTCGAATACATTTTCTTGGATGTTGTTCGATTTACCCATAATCGAAGCGTTGAAGCTCAAACGGACATTATTAGCGCCCTTAATCAGATAGTTAAAAAAAGCATCGAAGATAACAAGATCAAAGAAACTGAACGGTTGTTCTTCCCGACCGGCGATGGTATCTGCATCGCGCTCCTAAACGTTAACCACCCTTACGATATAGCAGTTAAAGTTGCCTTGCATATTTTAGAATTAAAGATGGCACATAACTCTATAACTGAAAACACCCAACGTAAATTTAATGTCAGGATAGGAATTTCCCGAAATAAAGATAATTTGGTCATCGACATTAATGGCAATAATAACCTTGCCGGCACCGGAATCAATACCGCCCAAAGAATAATGAATTTTGCGGATGGCGGCCAAATACTTCTATCAGAATCGGCTCATGACGAGCTAAAACAACGCGAACCATACATGGCGCTTTTCAAAGAATATCAGGGAGTCGCAAAACACAATGAGACAATTACCGTACATCAATTGATCAAAGAAGCACCTTTTTTGAATAACAAAATACCCGCCATTTTCGCCCCAAAAGTCATCGAGAAGAAGGAAGAAGTAAAACTTACCCAATTCGCGGCTTATTTTATGGCCTGCGCTTTAAGTTTCCCAAAACGCCATGCAATCAAAATATCCATGGGAGGTAGTTCCTTAGAAATCTATTGCATCATGGCGTTTTACTTTTATGCCTTAGATTATATAGATGACAAAGAGTGCGTTGTCCCTTCTGACCGCTACAATAGATTGCCCGGCCCAAAAGGTGCATCTTTTGAGCAAGTTCTGGCCTGTATTCAAAAAACCGATTTTATTTTCTGCCAAACGCTTGTGAGCTTTATTCAACAGGCTGAGCTTGCACAATTTGCATTTTGTTTTGTGAAAAGCAATTATGTAACTAACTATTTTTATTGTAGCGAGCAAGGGAAGGCCAAACTGAAAAAAGACTGGCCTGACATTTGGAAGGAATTCGATCTAGATAACTGCTAGCAAGACATAAGCAACCTTTTCTGGAAAAAGATTATTCCTCGTTGCACCCAAGGATGACTTAGCCGAGGCGCTACGCCACGAACAGGTGTGTGCCCTTTTTCCTGAAGACGATCACCTTGTCGAGAATGACGTCCACATCGTAGCTGGCGATATCGCCCAACACTTCCAGCGAGCGGTAGCCGAAGAACGTAACATGCGTCTGGTCGTCCTTATACCACCACGCTTTGAATTGCGCGGCGGCATCGGGAGCGTTGATAAAAGCCTCCGTTAAGAGCGTGGTGAAAAGCATGACGCCGCCGGGGGCGAGCACTTTTTCCATCCCGCGCAGTTCTTCCCAAAGATTCGGCAGGTGCTCGATGACCTCCACGCCGACAATCGCGTCAAACTTATGGGGATACTTTTGATCTTTCAAGAACCCGTGAATCATCGGTTCCAGCGGCGTGCAGTCCAGTCCCCGCTTGCGAAGCTCGTCGGTAAGCGCGCCGCTGCCCGCGCCGAAATCGAGGATGCGGCGCGGCTCGTGATATTGGCGGATGATTTGTAATATCGCATCCGCCTGTCCTTTCCAAAATTCCGCCTGCTGATTGCCCCACTGCGCCTTGTAGTGTTTCTCCTGTTCCGGCGGCGGGGCGATCTCGCCGGTAAAAATCAGCGAGCAGTTGCCACAGCGGTGGAACGTGCGGACATCCTTGTAAAAAACCGCCGCCGCCCCGTTGCATACCCGGCATGGCGGCGTCGGCATTTATCGCCCTTCCAACAACGATGAGATATCGACGGCGGGAATGTCCGCCGGCGAGGCGAACCTTTCAAACTGCGCGTTCCCCGCGCCTTGCAGCAGCAGTTGAACCGGTATCCCCATCTCCCGGTTCCCCACAAAGCCGCCGATGGGCAGGCGTGGCCAGTGGAGTATCTGCGCGTGATCGAGGCAATGCCAAAACGTCTGCTCGTAATTCACCCAGGGTATCTCGCGGCAGAGAAACTCTTTTTGGAACGCCCCCCTTTGCACGATCCACGCGGGATCGGTGATGAAGCACTGCGTGGCGACCCCCATCAGGTAGTTGCCGTTATCTTTATTTTGCGCATATAGCGGGTGACCAACGGCATCTTTCGACTCGCGCATCGGTTTTCCCAAAAGCTTTGCCAAAATCTTCCGCCCGCTTTTTTCCAGCGCGGCAATGCCGTCGTCAATCATAAAATCGCCGTCGATGAAATACCGCCCGGTGAGCTTGAAACAATGGCTGTGCCCGCGCGCATGCGAAAGGTGCAGCCCGTCGCGCACCAGCGCGGCCTCCCCCGCGTTCTTGCCGGGATTGACGGTACAGCGCAAAAAGAGCGTCCGCTCCGGGCAAAACCCCATAATCTTCTCGGTAGGAATTTTGTCTGGCGGCGAGTTGTCGGCGATTATCAGTTCATACGGCTGGCGGATATGTTGTTTGACGCCGGCGATGCAAGTCACCAATTCTTCCACGCGCGCGGCGAAAACCTCTTTCGTGACCCCCTCATACCAGCAGGTACTGGTGAGCAGGACGCCTATCATTTCCGCACCGCGTAATCGAGCGGGTCATCAATGCCCGCCTCTTTGAACCCTTTGAGGCGTATCAGGCAGCTATCGCAACGGCCGCACGCTTTGCCGTCCGGCGCGGGAGAATAGCAACTGTGCGTCAGGCTGAAATCGACGCCGAGCGAATGCCCCAGCCTGAATATTTCCGCCTTGGTCAGGCCGATCAACGGCGTGTGGATTTTTATCGCCGTCTTCCCTTCCACCCCCATCTTGGTCGCCAGCCGCGCCATGGCCTCAAATGCCTCTATATACTCCGGGCGGCAGTCGGGATACCCGCTGTAGTCCAGCGCGTTGACACCGATGTAGATATCGCCCGCGCCAAGACTTTCGGCCCAGCCGAGCGCGAGCGAGAGAAAAATCGTGTTGCGCGCGGGAACGTAGGTGACCGGTATGCCGTCCGCCATCTCCCCCGCCGAACGCCCCGATGGAACATCGATATCGGCGGTGAGGGCCGAGCCGCCGATGGGCCGCAGGTCGGCGTTCAGCAGCAGCCGTTTGGCGCCGAAGCGGGCCGCCTGTTTTTGCGCCATCGCCAATTCGGCGCGGTGGCGCTGCCCGTAATCGATGGTGAGCGCGTACGGTTCGAAACCGTCCCGCTTGGCGCAGGCCAGCGCCGTGGCGCTATCCGCGCCGCCGGAAAGGAGCACCACCGCTTTTTTACCCATCTCGTGTTAAAACTTTATCACGGGTGCCGCCGCTGCGGCCAATGGTCAATTTCAGCCGTTTCAACGCGTCCGCCGTACAGTGGGGAAACTCCCCCCGCCGCTCCGCCAACGACATTGTTTCAACCAGCGCGGCGAGCGTGACCAGATCGGTTGCGACATCCACATCGGTGAGTTCTTCCAGTACATTCACGATGCCGCCAAGGCGCACGATCTCGCGGCAGAGGTTCACCAGCTCCGCGCCGCCGCCAAACACCTTTTTCCAATCGGGCCGGATGTCATCGCGCAAGCCGATGAGGTACAGACCCCCTTCGCCGGAGGGGCCGAGCGCCGCGACATTGCCGTGCAGCGTGATAAAAGCGGCATCCAATATTTCGCTTTGCAGGTGGGGGCTGTCGCTGCCGATCATCACCAGCCGCGTGGCCCCCATCTTTTCCGCCGTGGCGAAGGAGGCGGCGATGCGTTCGGCAAAAGTCCCCTCCCCCTGCGGCATCATGACGAGACGTCCGGCGGCGAAATATTTTTGCGCGATGCCGGCCATCTGTTGCGCCGCGGAGGCGGGAGTGTAATGCAGAAAGACTTTGTCGGCGCGGCTGTTGGCGGCGCATTGGAGGACGTCGTTGAGGAACGCTTCATAGAGCGCGCAAGCTTCTTCAGGCAAAAGCGGCACGGTTGCCGCCAGCCTCGTCTTCACCTGTCCCGCCACCGGAGCCTTGGCGAAGACGATGAGGCATTCCATGTTAGCCGAGCATTTTTTCCACGATGCCGAAAACGGCGTTCAGCGCGTCGTCCAGCTTGGCTCCGTCCGGGCCGCCCGCCTGCGCCATGTCGGGCCGTCCCCCGCCGCCGCCGCCGGTGATGGCGGCCGCTTCCTTCACGATGGCCCCGGCCTGCAGCCTGCCCACCAGGTCTTTGGTGACGCCGATGCAGATCGCCGCCTTGCCGCCGCTCACGCAACCCGCGGCGATAACGCCGGAGCCGATTTTCACTTTCATCTCGTCCACCAGTTCGCGCAGCGAGCCGCCGTCCATCTCGCCAAAATTGCGGAACCGCACCTTCACCCCTTTAACCTCGCGTTCTTCCCCCGCCGCTTCGCCCCCGCCTCCGCCGCGCGCTTTTTCGTTTTGCAGTTTCTTGACGGTCTTTTCGAGTTCTTTGTCTTTGTCGAGCAGCTTCCGCACCCGGTCCGGCGCGTCTTCGGGGCGGCACTTCACCATGCCGGACACTTCTTTCAGATTGGATTCCAGTTCGGTGAAATACTCGAACGCCTTTTCGCCGGTGACCGCTTCGATGCGGCGGATGCCGGCGGCGACGCCGGTTTCTGAAATGATTTTGAATACGCCGATCTGCCCCGTGCTGGACGCATGGGTGCCGCCGCACAGCTCTTTCGAGAAGCCGGGCATTTCCACCACGCGGACCGACGCGCCGTACTTTTCGCCGAACAGCGCGGTCGCGCCGCCGTCCATCGCCTTTTCCACATCCATTTCAATGGTTGTGACCGGCAGGTCTTCCCGTATCATCCGGTTCACGATATTCTCGGCTTCGCGCACCTCTTCATGCGTGGTGGCGGTGTAATGCGAGAAGTCGAAACGGAGCCGCTCGTGATTCACCGCCGAGCCGGACTGCTTGACGTGCTCGCCCAGCACCTGCCGCAAGGCGGCCTGCAGCATATGCGTCGCGCTGTGATTGCGCCGCGTGGCGGCCCGCTCATCGCCGTGCAGTTTTGCGTGGACGCGCTGACCGGCCTTGAATTCGCCATCCATCACTTCCACCACATGGGTGGTCGTATCCAGCGCCTTTCTGGTGTCGATCACGCGGGCCAAGCCGCTATCGGCCTCGATGACGCCGCGATCCCCCATTTGGCCGCCCGATTCGGCGTAGAACGGGCTCTTGTCGAGGATGATCTCCCCTTTGTCGCCTTTCGCAAGGCGGTCGGCGCGGGCCTCCCCTTTTATCAAAACTTTCACCACGGCATCTTCATCCGCCGAGGCGTAGCCGGTAAAAACGGTCTTTTCGGTATCAAGCCCCTTGTACTTGGCGGGCGTTTCGCCGGCGGCGTGCTTGGCCCCTTTGCGGGCCAGTTCGCGCTGGCTTCCCAGCTCGGCGTCGAACTCCGCCTTGTTGAAGCCGAGGCCGGCGTCGTGTATCACGTCCCCCGCGAGATCCAACGGAAAACCGTAGGTGTCGTACAGCTTGAAAATTTCTTTGCCGTCCACAAAGGCGCTCTTTTTGGCGCGGGCGTTATCGATGATGTCGTGGAGGATTTTCAGGCCGGTCTCCAGCGTCCGCCCAAAGCGTTCCTCTTCGCTCTTGATGATTTTCGCCATCGTCCCTTCCGCTTCACGCAGTTCGGGATAGGTCTCCTTGAAATTGTCTATCACCGAGCCGATGACCTGATAGAGGAACGGCTCTGCCGCCCCCAGCATCTTGCCGTGGCGCATGGCGCGGCGCATGAGGCGGCGCAGCACGTAGCCGCGGTCGTCGTTGCTGGGCAGAATGCCCTCGGTAATGAGGAACGCGGCGGCGCGCGTGTGATCGCCGATGACGCGGAACGAGATGTCGCTCTCGCGGTTGATGCCGTATTGCTTGCCCAGCACGTCTTCGGCGCGGGCGATCACCGGGCGGATGAGGTCGGTGTCGAAGTTGGAATCAACGTCTTGCAAAACCGACGCCAGCCGCTCCAACCCCATGCCGGTGTCGATGCAGGGTTTCGCCAGCGGCGTCATGGTGCCGTCGGCGGCGCGGTTGTACTGCATGAAAACGAGGTTCCATATCTCCTCGTAGCGGTCGCAGTGGCAAGCCACGTTGCACTCCGGGCGGCCGCAGCCTTTGGCGGGGCCGTTATCAATGTGTATTTCGCTGCACGGGCCGCACGGGCCGGTGGGCCCCATGCTCCAGAAGTTGTCTTTTTCCCCCAGCGCGATGATGCGGTCTTGCGGCACACCGGCGATTTTTTGCCAGATTTTGCCCGCTTCGTCGTCTTTTTCGTATACGGTTATCCATAGCTTGTCCGCCGGAACCTTCAGCACGTCGACGAAAAACTCCCACGCGAAGGCGATGGCGTCTTCCTTGAAATAATCGCCAAAGGAGAAGTTCCCCAGCATTTCGAAGAAGGTGTTGTGGCGGCGGGTGCGGCCCACTTCTTCCAGGTCGTTGTGCTTGCCGGAGACGCGCAGGCACTTTTGCGAGGTCACGGCGCGGCGGTAGTCGCGCGTTTCCTTTCCCGTAAACAGGTCTTTGAACTGAACCATGCCGGAATTGGTGAAGAGCAGCGTCGGATCGGCCGACGGCACAAGGTTGGAGCTGCGCACCAGTCGGTGCTGTTTCGAGACGAAGTAATCGATGAACAGCTTCCGCAGTTCATTGCCGCTAATCTGCTTTTTCATAGCCCCTTACCATACCAGAATCCGAGGGCCGATAAAACCCGGATTTGGTACCGCAGGATTCATCCTGCGGTTGTTCCCGAAGGGGGCAAGCCCTCTTGGCCCTTGCGGGCCAACAACAGAATGAATTCTGTTGTACCAACGCAAAGCGCGCCTTCTTTTCCAGAGATTCGACGCGGCGGCTACAGCCAGCGGTTTTTGCGGAAATAGTAGAGCATCACCGCGGTGACGGTGAAGCAGATGATCCAGAACGTGGCGTAACCGTGGTGCCATTCCAGTTCGGGCAGATATTTGAAATTCATGCCGTACACGCCCGCCAAAAAAGTGAGCGGGATGAAGATGGTGGCGATGATGGTGAGTATCTTCATCACTTCGTTCGTCCGGATGCTCATGCTGGTGAGGTGGATGTCCATCAGCCCCGACAGGGTATCGCGGAACGTTTCGATGGTATCGATCACAAGGTTGGTGTGGTCGTACAAGTCGCGCAGATAGACGCGCGTCCCTTCGTGGAACAACTGCCCCCCGCTGCGCTGGACGATCCCCACGGCGTCGCGCAAGGGCCACACCGATTTCCGCATCTCGATAAGCGCCTGCTTGAGGCTGTGCAACGGGCGGATGACGTCTCCGGCATCCCCTTCGGTTATCGAGTCTTCAAGAAGATCCATGTCCTCCTCCAACTCCTCCAGACGCACCAGATAGCTGTCCACGATGGCATCCATCAACGTATAGGCCAGGTAGTCCGGGCCGTGCCGCCGTACACGCCCTTTGGCCCGGCGGATACGGTCGCGCACCGGCTCCAGCACCGCGCTTTTGCGCTCCTCAAACGAGATCACGAAATCGTGCCCTAAGATGATCGACACCTGCTCCGCCCCCAGTTCCGCCGTCGCTTCGTCGAACTGGAACGTCTTGAGCACGATGTACAGGTAATCGCCGTAGTCCTCCACCTTGGGACGCTGGCTGGTATTAAGAATGTCTTCGATAACGAGGGGATGCAGGCCGAAGGCGGTACAGAGCTTTTCAATCACCGCGACATCGTGAATACCGACGACGTTGATCCAGGTGACGGTCGGCACGTCGCGGAACGGCGCGCAATCGTCCACCGAGGCGATTTTCGTTTCGGTAAATTTCTCGGCGTCGAAATCGAAGATGGTTATCTCGGTGACGGCGCTGTGCCGCTCGCCGATATGCACCAACTCGCCGGGGGCCAATCCCGCCGAACGCGAAGGACTTTTATAACTCCTGTTTAACGACATCGATCCCCCTAACCGCCGGGCTTTTTTACACCATAGCATAGCCACCGCCGGTAAGCCAAGAAGCCCGCGCGGACGCGCCCGCGGTTAAGGTAGAATGGGGGCCAATCCGAAACGAAAGGGAAGATGAAAAAACGATTTGCCGCCGCCGCGCTCATGCTCGCTTTTGGCGGCATAGCGTTTGTTCTGTTCCAGCGTCAGGTGGGCGAGGTGTACCTGAAGAGCGGCAGGCACCTCCACGAAAAGGGCCATCCCGGCGCGGCGGCGCTTTTGCGCCCGGCTTCATGGTACGCATGCGCCAACCCCTCGGCGCATTACTACCTTGCCGCCGCCCTGCAACAAGAGGCGATGGCTGCCTCCGGCTCCGGGGCGCGGCTTCGGTTGATCGAAGGGGAAGCGGCGCTGCAAAGTGCCCTTTCCATACGCGTTGGCGGGGCCGTCTTGGAACTGTTGGGGCAAAACCGGGCGCTGGATGGAAAGTTCGATGGCGCGCTGGAGGCCTACAATGCCTCCTTCTTTCTGTCGCAACGGGGATCCGATGCCGGAAAATGGAACGATCTGCGCCGGTACCAGTCCGATGCCGCGCGCGCCGCCTTCGCGCGGGGTTCGCTCGGCACCTCGCTCATCATGCTATACAACCATTTTTCCGGCTACACCCCGTTCGCGCCGAAAAACGCCGTGATGGAATTGCTGGAATCATTTTTTAAGGCCGTGCCGCCGGAACGCTGGACAAAGGCCGCCGCCGATACGGATGGCCCGGCGCTGAAAACGCTGTTCGCCGCGCGGAGCGACGGCCTTCGGCACGAAATTACCGATGCGCTGCGGCGGGACAATTACGGTTTTCTGGCCGATTACCTGGAGGGATCATGACCGCTTCCCGGCTGCGCGAATGGCTTCTCAAAGGACTGCTGCTCCTGATACCCATCGCCTATGTGCCGTGGGCGGACGAGCCATACCGTCTTTTCCGTGAAGAGCTGTTCCAACTGGCGGGCGCGGGGGTACTTCTGCTTTGGCTCTATAGCCGCATCACCGGCGAAAAAGGAGGATACCTCTCCGCACATGGCCTCAAAACCGACTTCAGCCTTTTCACCTGCGGCGCGGGAGCCATGCTCCTGTCGTTTGCGCTGAATGGCGGCAGCCCTTCCGCCGTCATTAACACGGCGCTGGGGGGCGTGCTGTTCCTCGCGTTTTATAACGCCATCGCGCCGGATACCGCGTTTGGGTGGACAAAGCTGTTTATTTTCACTGCGGTATTCAACGGCCTGCTGGGCATAGCCCAATACACCGGGTACGATCCTTTTTTCCAGAGCCTCGATCCCGTCTTCCACAATGTCCATCGACACTATCTGGTCGCCGGCTTTATGGACAGCCCGAACATGCTGGCCCCGTTTCTCGCCTCGTTCGTGCCGCTGGCCTACGCCTTTTTCATGCACGAAACGGCCAGGGGCAAAAATATCGCGTGGACATTGCGGAGCGTTTTCCTGATGACGGCGATAGCCTTCGCGCAAAACCTGGGCGCCCTTTTGGCCCTGGGCGCGGTGCTGGGGGCGATGCTGTTGTATTTCACCCTGCGGCGGCCGCCGGATGGCGGCAAAACATTCACGTTCAAGCTGGCGGCAAGCTGGACGATGGCCCTGCTGGTTATCGCCGTGGCGGCAACCGGCTATGCCCGGCAGGATGACGCCATCAGGCTGATGAAACGGTATTCAATGGACGAACGGCGGATGCAGAACGAAGCCTGCGTGATGATGTTCCAGGGCGCGCCGCTCGTCGGCAAAGGGCCGGGCTTTTTTTACGCGCACTTCGAGGAATACCGCCGGGCCGTCTGGTTCAACGGCCCCCCGTTGCGCCTGCCGGACCGCCCGGCGCACCAAGCGCATAACGACTACCTCCAGCTTCTGGCCGAAGGGGGCCTGTTAGCGGCGATCCCCTTTTTCCTTCTGCTGCTCTTCTGGATGCGCCGCCATGGCGCGGCCCTTGTACGCCGTGAACGCATCCCCCTCCCCTATCCGAACGCGCCGCTGCTTCTCGGGGCCATCGGCGGTTTTTGGGTGATCGCGCTCAACGGTGCGGGCAGTTTTCCATTCCACATCGCGCCTCTTGCGGTAACCGCGATATTCTGGGCGGCGGTGGCGGCGGTACTGATGCAACCGAATTCTCCGGATAACAAGGGAACGGCATCATGAGTCCGCCCCATCCCCCTTGCGGGCAAAGTGAATCGGCCCCTTTCCGGAAAAAGATTCTTTGTTGCACCCGGAATAACCGGTGCGGGAAGCACGTTCCGCCGCCGTGATTTGCAAACCTGCATTTAAATGTCGTGATATAATTCAATTTGAAAATGCAAGGAGTAATGTGATTCCATATGTCCACATTAAACGGCGGCGTATAAATACCTATGACTGGCGATATCGACAAGTTATTTTTGCTCTCGCTTGACCTCATATGCATCGCCGGCACGGATGGCTACTTCAAAAAAATAAATCCGGCGTTCACCAAAGTTCTGGGTTACACGGAACGAGAGCTTCTGGAAACCCCTTTCATCCGGTTCATACACCCGGATGACCGTGAATCCACCATAAAAGAAGTGGAAACGCAGTTGCGGGGTTCGCCAACCCTCTATTTCGAAAACCGGTACCTGCACAAGGACGGATCCATCAGATGGCTGGCGTGGAATGCCCATGCGGCGGCCGAAGAGGGATTGCTGTATGCCATCGCCCGCGACATCACCAGCCAAAAACAGAAGGAAGAAAGTTTCTCCTTCGAATTACGCGAACTCCGTGACCTCGTGGATTCCAACTCCGATATTTTCTATAAGTACAACCTCGAAGGAAAATTGGTTAAGTGGAACAGGGCGATGGAGAAACTCACCGGCCTCCCACCGCAAGAGCTTTTGTTTAAGCCGGCGTTACAATGCATATACGAAGAGGATTGGCCGCTAGTAGCCCAAAACATAAAGGAGCTATTCGAAAAAGGGCACAGCACGGTTGAAGCGCGTTTCAAAAGGGCGGATGGGGCCTTCGTTCCGTATCTGTTCAACGGGTACCTCATAAAAGACGCCGATGGAACCATCACCGGCTTCGCCGGCACCGGCCGCGACATCAGCGATCGCCTTAAGGCCGAGCAGGAAGTGAAGGAGCAGTTAAACTTTATCGAGCAGCTCGTCAACACCATTCCAATTCCGGTGTTTTATAAAGACAGTCAAGGCCGCTATCTCGGATGCAACAAGGCGTTCGAACACTATCTCGGCAAACCGCGCGGGGAAATTGCCGGAAAAACAGTTTACGAAATTGCGCCCAAGGAATTGGCCGATATCTATTATGCGGCCGACAAGGCCCTGTTCGACAATCCCGGCGTTCAGACATACGAGACACAAGTGCAATCCTCTTCCGGCGAACGCAGGAATGTACAGTTTAACAAAGCGGTTTTCAATAAGGCCGACGGCCGCTGCGGCGGCCTTATCGGCGTCATCACCGATGTAACCGCGTTCAAGCGGACTGAAGCGGCGTTGCGGGAAAGCGAAGGACGATTCCGCACGCTCGTCGAGACCGCGGACGACGTTATCTTCCTTTCGGACATGGATTTCAACATCCTCTATGAAAACGAAGCGTCCTGGATCAGCCTTGGATATACCAAGGAAGAATGGAAAAAATCAGAATCCCTGTGGGAACGGGTACACCCGGAGGACATCACCTTGATGATGGAAAATAAGGTGACGCTGTTGAGCAAAGGATCGGTTTCCACGAAATACAGGGTGCGGAACAAAGACGGACACTACGTCACCCGGCTGGCCAAGCTAAAAGTTGTCAACACCGATGGAAAACCGACGGCGATCATAGCCATTCTCCGGGACATTACCGATATCGAGCAGGCACAAACGGCACTGCGCAAAAATGAACTTTTGATGACCACCGCCCAGCAGATGGCCCACATCGGCGGGTGGGAATACGACGTGAAAAAGCAATCGATGATCTGGACGGACGAGGTGTACCGCATCCACGACATTGCGCGCGAAGATTTTGCGCGCGGATCGGCCGGCCATATTGAGCGGAGCGTGGAATGCTACGACCCGGCGGATAGGCCGGTGATTCTCGCCGCCTTTCACAAGTGCGCGAAGGAAGGGGTTCCCTACGACATGGAGTTTCCTTTCACTTCGGCAAAAGGGCACCGGATGTGGATCCGCACCGCCGGGTATCCGGTGTTCGGCAAAGGAAGAAACGTCGGGATCACCGGGGTCGTTGGCCACATCATGGATATTACCGAGCGTAAAGAAGCGGAGTATGTGTTCAAAGCGATCGTGGAGGGAACATCATCGGTAATCGGAGAACGGTTTTTCCGCTCCCTCGTTCAACACTTGGCGCAGGCGATGTACGTGAAGTTTGCTTTCATCGCCGAAATGGATGATGAAACCACCGCCAGAACCATCGCCTTCTGGGCCAATGGAAAATTCGGCGATAACTTTTCCTACGACATTCGGCATACGCCCTGTGAAAACGTGGTGGGAAAAGAACTCTGTGTATACCCGGAAAATGCAGCCGGCCTCTTCCCCAAGGATGTATGGCTAAAAGATCGCGGCATAAAAAGCTACATGGCCATACCGTTGCATAATGCCGCCGGTAAATGCCTTGGGCACATGGGCATCATGGACGACAAGCCGATATTCGACGCCAGCCGGCATATCGCCGTGTTGAACATTTTCGCCGTCCGCGCCGCCAACGAGCTGGAACGCAAAGCGTCGGAGGAAGAACTGGAAGCGGCCAAAGAAGCGGCGGTGGCGGCCACGCTGCTGAAAGATAAATTTGTTTCGCTGGTGGCGCACGACCTTCGGTCGCCGCTGGCGACTATCAGCATGATGTTGAATGTCGCCTTAGCGAACCTCAAAACCGCCAAGTACCAGGAATCCGGGGAGATGATCGGCAAAGTGAACATCATGTGCGAAACAATGATGGAAATGACGGTCAACCTGCTTGATGCGGCCAAACTTCAATCCGGTGACATACGGTTAACCAAAAGAATGTGCGGCATAAAAAACATCTGCGACGCCGTCATGGGCGATTTATCCCATTTGGCTG
Source organism: Nitrospinales bacterium (assembly GCA_023248495.1). Classification (GTDB taxonomy): domain Bacteria; phylum Nitrospinota_A; class UBA7883; order JACRGQ01; family JACRGQ01; genus JACRGQ01. The sequence goes on along the minus strand of JAHFEK010000001.1, from coordinate 68,680 downwards.
AAAAAAAAGGCATCACGCTCAACAACAGGGTGCCGGGCAACGCCAGATGGTACCTGGATAAAATTCTTTTCCAAAGGGTAATCCACAACCTTGTGGTTAACGCAATAAAATTCTCCGAGAATGGCGGCGTAATCACCACGTTCCTTCGGGATGAACAAAATAAAATTCTCGCGGTGGAAGACACGGGAACCGGCATCCATGAATCCCTCCTGCCCGACCTCTTCAAGTATGAAATTAAAACCACCACGACGGGAACATCCGGGGAACGGGGAACCGGCTTTGGACTTCCGATGAGCATGGACATAATAAAAGCGCATGGCGGAACGATCTGGGCGACATCCGAAGTGGGCAAAGGATCCGTTTTTTTCATCGAACTGCCGGATGTGAAACCGAGCGTTCTGGTGGCGGACGACGACGAAGACGCCGTAAACATTCTCCGTGCCTTTCTTCAGAATATGGGGGCTGAAGTATTAACGGCCAAAAACGGCGCCGAAGCCATGGAGATCATTCATGGCAAAAAGCCGATTCTCGTGATCGCCGACCTCGCAATGCCGGTGATAGACGGTCTCGCCCTCCTTCAAAACCTGAAAAACAACAAGAAATACTCCCACATCCCCGTAATCATCATCACGGGAAACCGCAGTGTTGGCATTCGCCAAACGGCATTTGAATGCCACGCCGACGATTTCATCACGAAACCCCTATCGGAACCCGATTTCATACCGCGCATCGGCCGATTCATCTCCGCCTGACCGCGCCTCGCCGCTCCGGCCATTCCAGGCGCGGCGAAGCATCCCTTTCCGGAACTTCAGATTGCCGCCGCCATTAGGTACTCCGCCGTTTTAGGCATTATATGGCGGAGTCCTCTTCGAGTGACTCCGCCAAGGGATAGGTGACTTTGTGGAAAAATCCCTCACAGCCTCCCTTCTTCAGGAAGAGATGGGGTAAAATGCAGACATGGGGGAGAAAAACGACACTCGGCAATCAGCGGAAATCACGCGCACCGCGGCATCCACGGATACCGTTTACCCTTCGCCCCTCAGGCTCTTGCTCCTGGTCGCCGCCTCGATTTTTTCCGTTGAAATAGGATACATGCTTTTCCTGCATAATATTCTTTCTCTATCGCCATTTCAAGAGGCGGTGCTGGATGCCGCCACCCTTTCCCTGCTGGTCACGCCGGCGCTGTATTTTTTTATTTATCGTCCCCTCGTAATCCATATTGAGGAACACAAAAAGGCCGAGGAGGCTTTGCGCGAGAGCGAAGAGCAGTTCAGGGGCATCTTCGATTATTCAAAGGTGGGCGTTAATGTGCTGGGCTCCGATTACAGATACATGAAGGTCAACCGGGCCTTTTGCGACATGATCGGCTATTCCGAAAGGGAACTGCTGGCGCACGACTTCAAGGCGATTACGCACCCCGGCGATGTGGAGGCCAACTTAAGACTGTCGAATAAACTGCGCGCCGGGGAAATTGATTTTTTCCATCTTGAAAAGAGATACCTCCATAAAAACGGCAAAATCGTCTGGGGCGATCTCTCCGTTTCATCGGTGCGTTTGGAGAATGGAACGCTGCGGTATGTCGTCGCCATTATCCAGGACATGACCGAACGGAAGCAAGCCGAACAGTCGTTGCTTGTGGCGAAGGAAAAGGCGGAGGAAGCCACCCGCCTCAAGGACAAATTCGTCTCGCTGGTGTCGCACGATTTGAAAACGCCGCTGACCTCGATGATCGGGTTTTTAAAACTGGTGCGCCACGACAACACCGAGCCGCTTAACGAAGGCGCAAAACTGATTTTAGACAGGAGTATCGAATCCGGCAAACAGATGATCAGCCTCATTGACGACCTGTTAACCATCAGCAGATTTAAAACAGGCCAGTTGGAACTCAACAAGCAGTTTTTTGACGCAAAATATCTGGGCATAAAGATGCTCGCCCATTACACCCATCTCGCCAACCAAAAGGGAATAGAGGTGGAAAACACGATACCGGACAACAGCCGCATCTACGGCGATAAAACGCTGTTGACCGAGGCGGTCCAGAACCTTGTCACCAACGCCATAAAATTTTGCAAAGACGGCGACCGCATAACCATCGCCCTCGCCGATGAAGAACCATCAACCATCTGCGTCCGCGATACCGGCCCGGGCATTCAACCCGGTTTATTGAAACATCTATTTGATTACGAAAGAAAAACTTCAACGCGGGGAACCGCGGGTGAAACAGGCACCGGTTTCGGCCTGCCGCTGGTCAAAGACATCGTGGAACTGCATGGAGGCGAATTGGGCATGGACTGCCCGCCCGGCAAAGGGTGCCTCTTCAGCCTGAAGCTGCCCCACGTCACCCCCAAAATTCTCCTGGTGGACGACGACAAGAATTTCCGGTACCTGCAAATACTGAACCTGAAAGTGATGAAAGCCGACATCATCGAAGCGGAAAATGGCGAAGAGGCGCTGACCATGATAGCGGCCACGCGCCCGCATCTGATCATCACCGACATCAAAATGCCGGTCATGGATGGACTTAACCTTCTAAAATCCTTGAAGGGAATGCCCTACACGAAGGATATACCGGTAATCGTGGTCAGCGGCGAATACGGCATGGAAATCCGGGATGAGGTCTTCAAATTGGGCGCGGATGATTTCGCCACAAAGGACATCAACACGGATGATTTCATCCCCCGCGTCAGAAGATTCATCGGGTAACTTCACAAGGCATCATCAGTTCCTCGACCGCCCTATCCTGCGATAAACCTGTTAATACGCGGCATGAAATCGGCTTTGGAGAGCGGCTTGATAATGAAATCGCCGGCGCCAAGCTCAAAGGCTTTCTGGCGCATCTCGATATCGTCCGCGTAGTTTCCTGTCATGATAAGCACCGGGATACGCGAATACTGCCCGTTGCTTTTCAGGGTTTTAAGCAACGTCAATCCGTCCATTACCGGCATTTTTATGTCGGCGATGAGAAGGACGGGTTTTTTGTCATGAATAATTTCCAGCGCCTCGGCGCCGTTTTCGACGGCCACCACCTCCATGCCCATGCTTTGAAGATATTGGCGTATCGTGAACACCAACACTTCATCATCATCCGCAATCAGCGCCACCGGCTTTATATTCGGCACCTCGGCAAAAAACGCCGTGCCTCTCCCCTTCTCGGTGGTTACCGAAATCGTGCCGCCGTGCGCCTTCATGATGTCCATGCTGATCGGCAGCCCAAGCCCGGTTCCCTGCTCGCCGAAAGTTCCCGTGGAGGTGGTCTTAACTTCATACTTGAAGAGATCGGAAATAAACTCCTCGTCAATACCGACTCCCGTATCCCGCACCGCCAAAATGCTGTTTTCCCTGTCAGTTGACAACGATATGGAAACGACGCCGTTTTGATGGCTGAACTTTACCGCGTTCACCGCGAGGTTATGAACAACCCGCGTAAAGAGAGCGCGATCCACGTAAAGCCTGGCGTCTTCCGGGACGTCGATCTTCAAGACGATCCCTTTTTTCGACGCCAGGTGCACCAAATCGCCGACCGCCGCATAGCAGATATCCTTCACATTGCACATCTTCCTGTTCAGCGCCATATTGGCGCCATGCAGCCGGGCCGACTCCAGCAGGTTGTCCGCCATTGCCAGTATTCCTTCACAGGTAGCCACCGACTTTCCCAGCACCGTTTTGCATTCATCGCATTGGGCATCCATATGCACCGACATGGTAACCTTCTGAAACATGATGATGGTGGATAAGGGCGCGCGAATATCGTGGGACACAAGCGAGATGAATTTATCTTTCATCAGCGTGGCGGCCTCGGCCCTCTCCTTTGCCACGAACAGCTTTTCCTCCGCCTCTTTGATATCGGTAATGTCGGTTATTGTGCCTACATAGGCAACCACCTCGCCGGCTTCATCCCGCTCGGCTTCCGCCTGACCCACCACCCAGCTAACGGCCCCGTCCGGGCGCATTAACCGGTATTCCATTTTGAACGGTTTTGGCGCACGCGTTGCGGCGTTCCACGTTTCAAACACGCGGTCGCGGTCAGCGGGATGAATCGTTCGCGCCCAACCGGTGCCTAAAGCATCCTCCAGCGGTATTCCGGCAACCTGAATCCAACGGCTATTTACATAAATACAGTTTCCCTTGGTATCGGTCCGGAAAATCCCCACGGGTGAAACTTTAGCCAAGGAACTATACATAGCCTCGCTTTTGCGCAACTTCCCTTCCGTCGCCTTCCGCTCCGTGATATTGGTCACAAGACCGTCAAGCCTCAACAAATTCCCTTGGCCGTCATACGCGGGGACAAAGCGGTTTTCAATCCAGCGCTCCATCCCCTTTTTGTGGATGATGCGGTGTTCCAGCGCATAATAATGGTCGGTGCAGGCACAAATCGGGCTGCGTTTACCGCTTAAATCGCAGGGGTGGAAACCGGCGCTTTTGCCGGACGGTCTCACTTTTGCGAATGTGGAAAAAAATTCGCGTACGGCGCTTTGATCCGCCGGATGAACCATCGTGAGCCAAAGGCCGGAATCGCGCGCATACTCCGCTGATTTGTAGCCGGTGACTTTTTCGCACTGGTGGCTATGCATCGTATCGACGGCAACCCCATCCTGAAAATGAACGCTGTAGAAGTAAGCGGGAAGGGAGGCAATCAGCAGGCGCAACGCATCTTCACCAACATGCTCAATTTCACCATTGATCATTTCCGTATGGAGAGCCATTTTTTCCTCCTCAGAAAAAAACACCGCCTGCTGTTACCATATACCTGTTATGCCGTGTGTCAATTACCCGAAAGGGGTATTTTTATATTTATTATCACTGCACTTGAGTACAAAGAGTATGCAGCTTGCGGCATAACAACACCTTAAAGAACAGCTATGGCTGTCTAAAGGGGATCAGAATAAAAATAGCTTTATTACCGCCGCCGCGCATTTTTTCAGAAAGCATTCAAAACAGGATGCGCACCCCTGTCGCCGGCGCGGAGCGCCAGACATGCAAGCTCTCGCCGGCAAATGATTCACGGCGATAAATTATCCCGGTAAAATGCGATAGAATGTTTTTCACATGAATACTGCAACCCCCATCCTCTCCGCGGTGATCGTTAACTGGAACGGCCGCGAACCGCTCCGTGTTTGCCTTGAAAGTCTTTTCCGTTATGAAAAAACGGCGAACATGGAGATCATCGTTTCGGATAACGCATCCACCGATGGCTCGGTGGCGATGCTAAAAGCGGAATTCCCCGCCGTGCGGGTGATCGAAAACGGCGAGAACCTGGGATTCGGCGCGGGGAACAACCGGGCGCTGGCGGTGGCGCGGGGGGAATATGTGCTGATGCTTAATCCCGACATGGAGTTCATCGAGCCGGGCCTCGAAAAACTTATCGCCTTCATGGCGGCGCGTCCGTCGGCGGGCCTCATCGGCTGCCGCGTGGAAAACCCCGACGGCACCTTCATGCGCCAATGCCGGCGCGGTTATCCCGACCCGATTTCCGCCTTTTACAAGGCCAGCGGCCTCATTCATCTCTTCCCCCGCCACCCCCGCATAGCCCGGTATTTTTACGGCGGCGAACCGGAAGATGCCGTGATGCCGGTGGACGCCGTATCGGGCAGTTTCATGCTGGCCCGCCGGGAAGCCCTCAAGAAAGCGGGCCATTTTTGCGAAGAGTACTTTATGTATGTTGAAGATGTCGACCTCTGCCGGAACATCCGCGCCGCGGGGTACGAGACGCTCTACGCGCCGCTCATGCGGATACGCCACCACAACGGCCGCTGCGTGGCCAAAATGCCCCGGCGGGCCGCCTTTTACCACTACCACATGACCCGCTCGCATCTGGTGCTCTACCGAAAGGACGGCGCACTTTCGACGCTGGTCTACTGGCCCATCGCGCTGCGCTACATCCTTGTCTCGTTGCTGAACGGAAACCGGCACTTGAGCGCGCATCTGCGCGAGTTCGCCGCCATCCGCTCCGGCAAAGCCACTGAGGCGATGAGGCGGTTATGAACATCCTCCCGGTGGAACAGCTTCAAATGATGTTCTGGCTTTCCTACGTCCTGCTGTTTGGCGCGGGCATTTTAGGCGCGTCATTTCTGGCGAGGCGTCTCCCCGCTTTTCTGGAGCGCTACGGCTTCTTCGACCAAAAATCGCTGCCGCAACGGCGGCTCACCGCCGGAGGGATCGCCATTATTGTTCCCTTCCTCGCCGTACTGGGAGCGGCGGTCATTTTCAACCCGCTCGCCTTCAACGCGGAGCGGCGGCAACTGGGATTTCTTTTCGCGGCTCTTTCGATTATCGCGGCGCTGGGCCTTTACGACGACCGCAAAGGAGCGTCGCCCGCGCTGAAAATCGCCGTACAGACGCTGGCCGCGTTGGTCTTCATGGCCGGGGGACAATCGCTCGGCTTCATCACCAATCCGTTCCACAGCGCAATCGCCGTCGGCGCATGGGGAGCCGTGCCCCTCATCCTGTGGATTCTCGCCATAACCAACGCCATGAATCTCATCGACGGCATCGACGGCCTCGCGGCGGGCATCGCCCTGATTTCGGCCATCACCCTCTTCGCCATCTCCCACATTTTCGCCGAGAACACGCTTGCCTCGTTCGCCGTCCTGCTGACGGGATGCTTATTCGGTTTCATCAGAATGAACCTCCCGCCCGCCAAACTTTTCTTGGGGGACACCGGCTCCCTCTTCCTCGGATTCGCGCTCGCGGCCGTGTCGGTCATCGAGCGGCGCAAGGGCTCGGTTACGCTTACGCTTCTGGTGCCGATGGTGATTTTGACCATACCGCTGCTGGATGCCGCGCTCGCTTTTTTCCGGCGCGTCCTGCGCGGACAAAATCCGATGCGGGGCGACAGCGGCCACCTTCATCACCGGCTGCGGCGGCTCGGCCTTTCCGATACGCAAATCGACATGATGCTCTACCTCTTCAGTTCCTATCTCGCCATCACCGCAGGGGTGCTCGCCTTCTTCCCCAAGGAAACTTCGATGGTCGTCCTTATCCTGCTGGCGATCGGGATTTTTATCGCTTTGGAAATTCTCCGCGCCATCGAGCGCGGCATCAAGTAGCCTCCGCACCTCCGATACGCTAAAATACCAACCATGGTTTTTGCATTTTTGCGCGGTGCGCTGGCGATTTTGGCGGTTTTGGCGCCGTTGACGCCGTTGGCGCATGCGGCGGACTTGTTTGAAATGAAACAAATGGAGGAAGATGATCCGCCGGTTTCGGACCCCTACGCCATCATCGAGGAAACCACCCGCGATATCGCCCTAGATCCTTCCAATTCCAAGGCTTACGGTGATCGCGCCGATGCCTACTACAGTCTGGGTAAATTCGACCGCGCGCTTGACGATCTCAACCATGCCGTCGCCATCAACCCACATGACCAGCAACACCTTTATAAACGCGGGGTTACGCTTCGCGACCTAGGCAATCCCGCTGGCGCCATCGCCGATTTTGACCGCGTGTTGATCCTCGATCCCGCTTTCGCAGACGCTTTTGTGGGCCGTGGCTTGGCCTTCTACGCCTTGGGAAAATACCGCGAGGCGGTAAACGACTACACGCGGGCGCTCGCGCTTAATCCCCTGGACGATTTCGCCTATAACAACCGCGGCAACGCCTTCAGCGAACGGGGCGAATGGGACGCGGCGTTCGCCGATTACAATGCGGCTATCGCGATTAATCCCGAAAACGCCAGCGCCCGCTACAATCGCGGACACGCATCCATCACCAATGGCCGCTACGCGAATGCGCTGGACGACCTGAATTACGTTATAGAAAACACCCCGAATGACGCGGAAGCGCTGGGCCTTCGCGCCGAAGCGCTCATCGCGGCGGGGAGCGACCGCGCGGCGGTGGATGACCTCAACCGTGTGCTGACGCTCGACCCCCGGAACGCCGGGGCTTGGGGAAAACGCGGCGTGGCGCGCGTTCGTGTCGGCGAAATCGAGGGTGGCATCGGCGACCTGACCAACGCCATTGCCCTTGATCCTTCCGCTGAAAACTACGCCAACCGCGGTAACGCCGCCTATCAAACGGGCGACTATTTGAAGGCCCTCAGAGACTTCGACCGGGCAGTGAATATAAATCCGGAATTCCACCAGGCGCGGCTTCACCGAGCCAAAACAAACGAAAAACTGGGCAATACCAACGCGGCGATGGAGGACTACCAGGCGGCGGCGCGGCGCGGCAATGGTCAAGCGAAACGGCTGCTCAAAGCCCGCAACATTGCATGGTGACGCCGCCGCGGCATACCTCCATTATTTCGCGCTCCATTTTTCTTTGAGATACCGCGAGCATCCCTGTATCATTACTTGAATCCTAAAAGAAAAAATGTAAGGAGAAAGAATTGGGACACATCCACCTTGTCATCAACCATGCCCCAGTCATGGGGCTTTTTTTTAGCATCGCGCTGGCGGGATACGCTTTTTACGTTAAAGACAACCATGTAAAGCGCGCCGCCCTGTGGGCTTATGTCTTTGTTGGCATCTCCGCCATTTTCGCCTATTTGACCGGGGAACCGGCCGAAGAGATGGTGGAGCATAAACCCGGGGTGCTCAAAGCAATGATTGAAACCCACGAAACGGCGGCAATGGCGGCGGGCGCCCTATTATGCATAATCGCGGCGCTCTCGGCCTTTGAACTGTGGAATCAGAAAAAGGGGAAACCGCTCAATCCCAAACTCATGATGGGAATCGTTATCCTATCCGTCATCGCCACCCTGCCAATCGCACGCACAGCTTACCTTGGGGGACTGATCGGTCATGCTGAAATCCGCCCTTTCAGCCAAGGGGCCGGACAAGAAATACCAGGGATCGAGGCGGGCGAGGAATCAGGGGAAGAGCAAGGCGAAAACGGCGGAATGCCCGAACCGGCAAACCACTAGACCGCATTATTCACGGGAAATACCGCGAGCTGGCGCGCGATTTCCGAATTAGACTCCAACAAGGCTCGCTTGATAGCGGGCCTCTTGGGCCTCTTTCTCCAAACGCCGCTCCTCTTCGATCCGCATCTTTTGGGTGTTGTAGATGTTATAGAAATTCTCTATAAATTCGGCGCGTTGGCGATATCGTAATCGGATCTCAAGATCCAAACGGGCGGCTTCAACGGCGATGATCAGTCCTTTCAGCGCCATAAAGGCGAAAAGAATTGCGAACAACGCCTTAAAAACCATTTCAAGGTCGCGTATCGTAAATAAATCCATAGGTACCCGCTATATCGGCATCACGCCTCGGGGGCTTTAGCCGAAAAAAAGGCCATCCGGGTGGATGGCCGATCTTACACAACGGTTCAATCAGCTTTTCAGCTTATTGTATTTCTCCATCAGTTGTTCCTTGGATTCCTCGTTATTGGAATCCTTTATGATGCAGTCGACCGGGCATACCTCAACGCACTGCGGCTCATCATAATGGCCGACGCATTCGGTGCACTTCGCCGGATCAATGACATAAATATCATCGCCTTCCGCGATAGCGCTGTTCGGGCACTCCGGTTCACAAACACCGCAGTTGACGCATTCATCGTTAATAATTAAAGCCACAAAAATCCTCCTCTCAATTAAGCCATGCTGCTTTCCGCAACCTTCCGTTCCTTATACTGCTTCGCCTGGAATACAAATGCTTCAAGGCGAGAACGTCCATTATTCTCATCCATCCCATCAATGTCAATATTCAACCACGGGATGTTACCACACTCTTCGCGCACGCGCTTCGAGACGGCGCTTACTACCGTACCCGGCATACAGCCGAAAGGCAAGAGGTTAATTATCCCCGCGCATCCCTTGCCCGCATAGTCTATCGCCTTGCCAACGCTCAGTGTCGCCTCCCCCTCAAATGTCGCGTCAATATATGGCGCGGACCGGGCCAGCACTTCCGGCGTGGACGGCTCATGCCAGTTTAGCAAATCGTCTTTGAAGGGTTCCATCATTTTTTTTTCGTCGTGGTGCGTGATTCCGTTAAGCATCATGCCCGAAAGCACCCCCATAAATTTGCCGTCTCGCCGGCTCTTGGCAATATAGCGGTCGGTGCAATAGAAGAACCACTCTCCCAACGGCGCGAGCCATGCCTCGGCGCCCATCTCCTCGACGCGGCGGATAACATTTCCGTTGCTGTAGCTGTGCAACCGGACGTATATCTCCCCCACCACGCCAATAACCGGGCGGCGCGCGCTTTTATCGGTTTTCACGGCGCGGAACAGGGTCCGCACGTCATACATCCGTTTAAAAATGTCTTTGGCCCCGCCACGAACCGATTTCACCACGATATCCAACGCCTGCTCATAGGCCTTATCGGTGGCCCCGGGAACCAACTCGTAGGGCCTTGTTTCATGAAGCATCTTGATCAGGATGTCCGTCGCCACGATCCCCCGCCAAGTGATCCGCTTGAAATTACGCCCCACGCCCTCAAAGCCGCCGTAATTTCCTTCCGCCGAAGGGGCCATCAGCCGCGTATCTATGTGGCCCATCCGGTCCAATTGAATCCGAAGCGCTCCCTGATATTGTCCCAAACGGCAAGGCCCCTCGGTAGTAGGGATAAGAAAGGAGGCCGCCGCCGGATTGAATCCCCGTTCCAACGCTTTTTTTAGCACATCCCCCGCCACCAACGTGTAGGGAATACACTCTTTGCCGGTGCTATAACGGCGCCCCACCTCGAGCGACGCCGCGTCGGTTTTCGGCAACACTTCGGCATCCACCCCGTAATGTTGAAACGCCGCCGCCATGGAATAGGAATGATCGCACATCCAGGGAATGAAAAGCTTGCGGTCATGCCCGTTAAGACGGGCGGTCTTTGGCCAACTGCGCCGCGCGTAATCGCCCGCGTCCACGTTTTCCAGCGAGTCGAAAAACGCTTCGCAACGGGTAATCGCTCCGGCATCCGCCGAGTGTTCGTCCACTTCAAGATGGAGATAGGGTTTTCCCATCATCTGCTGCTGGACATGGTAAGTAATAAAGCTGTCCGGCCCGCACTTGAAGTTCGAAATATAGATGGCGTTAAGCTTTGGATTCTTGCGCACCACTTCCGCGGCTGCCTGAATACGCTGGCCGGAACGCCAATACATGTTCGGGTTGTTCTCGTACACCGGATCCTCGCTCAATTCCAGCATATCGATGGGAATGGCCATTTTCCCCATATCCTTGAGCTTGCGCGGCAGATCCATGTTGATACCGCTATCACAACCGTTATAAGGACGGCTGATAATCACCACCGCCTGGCGCTCCTCCTTGATGCCCGCCAGCGCTTCCCGGCCGCGGGTCTTAAGCGCGGTATAAAAGGCGCTTTGCGCGGTGCGTGCCACACGTACCGCGGCCGCCACTTTCGCCGCCGGTGCTCCCAGCCGGGCACCGAGCGGGATCAATTCCCTGGCAACGGTGTCATCCCCGCGCTGAAAACTGAGAACCGGTTCCCAAAGCTCCAACCCTTTCCCTTTAAGATCCATGGCGTTCTTAACCAAATAGCTGTTGGCCTGCACCAACGGGCACATTTGACTGTTCTTGAACTTGCTGGTTCCCTTCTGGCTCATGGTGAGCACACTGGGCATAAAAATTACGTTGGCCCCTTTGTTGACCAGGTCAACCACATGACCATGAATAATTTTTACGGGGAAACAGGTCTCCGCGGTGATGTACGCCAACGAGTCGCGGGCCGTCTGCTGGTTCGTCTTTCCCGAAAGAAGAATATCGGCGCCCAACTCCTCCAGGAACGCGCGCCAAAAGGGGAATGACTCATACATGGTGAGCACACGCGGCACGCCGACCACCAAGCCTCCCCCGCCCGCCGCCTTTTTCTTCTCCAGATAGGGGCCGAAACAAAGCCGGTCGCGCTCGGCGAAAAGATCGGGCAGCCCGTTATCGGCCTTTTTGGCGTCTTTTTCAAACAGCTCGCACCGGGCGCCATAATAGTGCGCCGGTTCGTCGACGAATTTGACGCGGGAAACATCGCACACGTTATCGCACGCCTTGCACTCGAAACTGGTCACTTTGTAATTACGCCCGCGCAAATCAAATCCCTTAAAGCGGGTTTTTAAATCCGGCCGGTTCCGCATGTAGCGCGCCGCGATGATGGCGGCCCCCACCGCGCCGGTGCAATCATGATGCGGCGGCACGTGTATTTCCTTGCCGGTAATCGCGCCAAAGGCTGCAACCACGGCACGGTTCCAGGCCACGCCCCCCTGGAATAGCACTTTCGCTCCGATGATGCGGTCGCCCACCACGCTTAAATAGTTTTTCACGATTGAATAGGCCAGCCCCGCCGCGAGGTCGGACGCGGGCGAGCCTTTCTGCTGGTTGGCCACCAAGTCTGATTCTATGAAAACGGTGCAACGCTCGCCGAATTTTCCCGGACGCGGCGCCGCAAACGCGGCATCGGAAAAATCTTTCTTGATATCAAGGCCAAGACGCTCGGCCTGTTCCTCGATGAAACTGCCAGTGCCGGCGGCGCACACCTTGTTCATCTCGAAATCGACCACCGCGCCATCCTTGATGGCGATGTATTTGCTGTCTTGTCCGCCGATCTCGAAAATACTTTCCACGTCCGGCACAAAATGAACGGCCGCCGTGGCCTGCGCGGTGATCTCATTGCGCACCGCGTCGGCCCCCGCGAAATCGCCAATCATGTAGCGCCCCGAACCGGTGGCGCCAACGCCCTTTACCACCACGTTGCCGGCGATCTCGCCGCCGATTTCCAGCAACCCTTGCGTCACCATCTGTATCGGCTTGCCGGAAGTGCGAAGATAGCGGCGAGCCACCACGCGGAACTGCTCGTCAATAGCCACCACATTGGTGGAAAGCGAGCCGATGTCAATGCCGATGTAAACCGAAGCCCCCGATTGAATGGGGTGCACGCCGATATCATAGCCATGCCCGTTGCCGTCCCGCAACGGATCCATCGCCCCTTCCACCGCACGGCGCACGCGGAGATATTCCTCCACCGGTTGTTCCCAAAGAAATTCCGCGCGCCGCCCCTCGTCAATTGCATTGAGCGCGGCGCCCAAAGCGCCGGTGACGTTGTGCAACGCCGGAATGATCAGCGCGCCTTCAGCCAGCTCCAGTTCGCTTTCGAACGCCCTCACCACGCCGTCATTCGAAGCAACACCTCCCAGAAAAGCTATCGGGGCGTCCATTTTCTTTCCCCGCGCGATGTTGCTCTTGAAGCTGCGCGCCACGGCATGGCAAAGACCCGCGATAATGTCGTGATTCGGCGTGCCGACCTGCTGCAGGTGGATCATGTCCGACTTCGCGAAAACGGAGCAACGCCCCGCCACGCGGGCTGGATTTTTCGATTTCAGCGCCATCTCGCCGAACTCCTTGTCGATGGGACAGCCTAGCCGGGTAGCTTGCTGATCGAGGAAGCTGCCGGTGCCGGCGGCGCAAACGGTGTTCATCGCAAAATCTTCCAGTACGGCCCCCTTGATGGGATCCGGCTTCATGATCATAAGCTTGGAATCCTGCCCGCCCATTTCGATAACGGTGCGCACTTCCGGATGCAGGTAGGCTATCGCCCGGCTTTGAGCGACGACTTCGTTGAAAAATGAGCCGCCAATAAGCGACGCGGCCAATTCGCCGCCGGTGCCGGTGGCGCCACAGGCTTCTATGACGGCATCGGGATTCCGCCCGCGGAGTTCTTTGAGGATTTCGGCCAAGACGGGTAACGGTTTACCGTACATGCGCCGGTAAACATTGGCGCAAACGTTTTTTTCACCGTCAAGCAGGATCGCTTTGACGCTGATAGAACCGATGTCTATGCCGAGGAACAGCCTTTTCACACCGACCTCCGATAATAATGCATAATTTCCCTTCCGCCAGACAAAGGGAGACATTGGCCGCGTTCTGAAACACGCTTGTGGTTTACCCCATAGCCAACCAGTTTCATAATCCCAAAACAAGCCGTATTTGACAAGCGGTAAAACGCGCCGCCACACAAAAGAAACGGCGGCGTATCAATCCTCCTGCCAGTACCGGCGGTACTCCTGCGTAAAACTCAAAGTCTGAAATCCTTCCATCCGGTCGATAAAGAGCTTTCCGTAAAGATGATCGATTTCATGCTGAAACACCACGGCCTGAAACCCATCCACTTTAATAGTAACCTCCTTGCCGTCCATCGAAAGCGCTTTCAGAGTGATACCGGTGGCCCGTTTTACCTTGCCCCAAAGATCCCGCACGCTCAAGCACCCTTCCCACCCCTCTTCCACGTCCGGTGAGAAGGCGGTGATTTCCGGATTGATCAGCACGGTGAGGGGGATCGACTCTTTGCCAGGATAGCGCGGATTTTCCTGCGTCTCAACCACCGCCACCTGCCGCGAAACGCCGACTTGCGGAGCGGCAAGCCCCGCGCCGTTATATTCCCGCATCGTTTCGATCATCGACTCGATAAAGAGCTTAAAACGCGGGTCTTTGAGTTCTTTTGGTGTCACCGGATCAGCCCGTTTACGCAAAACCGGGTGCCCCAAAAGGTTTACCTTCAGGATCGATGGCTCGTCTAAAAATAGTTCAGACAAGATATTTTGCCCTCGCGTCCTTAAACACCTTGATGGCATCCATGACGCACCCGCCGCAACCGGTGCTCACGTGGGTAATAGCCTGCACCTTGTCAAAGGTATCGGCTCCACCCTTTACCGCTTCCTCAATTTGAGTGTTCGTCACGCGACGGCATTCGCAAATTTGATATGTCTCGCCCATGCAATTCTCCTAGCCCATAATGATTCATAGCCGTAAAAATACGCCACCATACCTTATCAAATATGTCTGGTAATTGAAAGCGGGGAATTCGGTAAAAATCAGCCTATCTTGCCGGTCGGCGGACTGGAGCGGTCAACATCTATCATTTTAGTGGAACCGATATAGGTCGATTCCACAACCTTGGTGATAGAACTAAGTTTCGCGACCAGATCACGAATTCGGCAGGCTTGGGTATTTATCGTTTGAATACATTCGAATACATCTTTCGCGTCCATTTTTTTCCACTCTTTAAGCATCTCGGCGTTGCCCATGATGCCGGCAAGCGGATTGTTGATTTCATGTTGCAGGGTCACGGTCATCGCAAGAACGGTCTGGAGCTGTCTCGCCTCCAGCAGATCTTTTTCGAGCTCGCGAATGCGGAGCCGGGCCTTAACCCTGCTCAACAGCTCATCCGGATCGAAGGGCTTGACGATGTAGTCATCAGCGCCCAAGTCCATCCCCTTGATCTTATCCACCATCTCGCGCCGGGCGGAAAGCATAATGACGGAAATGAACTTGGTTTCGGGATTTCCTTTTATCGTCCTGCAAACTTCATAGCCATCAATGCCGGGCATCATGATGTCGAGCAACATTAAGTCCGGCTTCTCCTTGTCAAGCCGTTCCAGAGCCATATCGCCGCTGGAACAGTTAACAATGTCAAAGTTGCCCTTTTTGCGCAGGGTCATTTCAACCAGCAATCCAATATTAGGATCGTCATCAACGATCATAATTTTAGCCATTGCCACATTCCCGATTCATATGGGCTATTATATGCCATCATAATGATTCCATTGCAATATCTTCAACACGCGCGATTTCCCTTTCCCCGCGGTTTTCACTATAATTAATCATAATTTTCAAACAGGAGCGGCTCCATGATCAAACCGCGCGTGGTTCTCACTCATTGGGTGCATGATGAGGTTATCGACTATTTAAGCTCGCAGTGCGAGTTAGTCCGCAACCACAGCCGCGAATCCATGCCCCGCAAAACGCTGCTGAAGGAAATCGCGGACGCCGAAGCGGTGATGGTCTTCGGCAAAGACACGGTGGACGCCGAGATGATCGCCGCCGCGCCAAAGCTGCGCATCGCCGCATCGACCACCACCCAGCCGAAAAACGTGGACATGAACGCCTGCACCAAACGCGGCATCTGGTACACGATCGTGCCGGACATGCGGCACACCCCGGCCTCGGAACTGGCCATAGGCCTATTAATCGGCGTAACGCGAATGCTCCCTGAAGGCGATCGATTCATCCGTTCAGGCAAGTTCAACGGATGGCGCGCCGACCACTACGGCACCGGCCTTTCTGGAAAAACCCTCGGCTTCCTCGGTATGGGAGCATTGGGGCAGGCAATCGCCAAACGGCTGGAGGGCTTTGACCTGAAGCTTCTCTACGCCGATCCGAATCCGTTATCAAAAGACCGCGAATACGCCCTGAAAATTACCCGCAAATCGCAGGATGACCTGCTTGCATCTTCCGATTTCGTCATCCTCTCGCTCCCCCTTCTGCCCAACACCCGCGGACTCATCAATGCGGAAACGGTTGGAAAATTGAAAAAACACGCCTACCTGATCAACATGGCGCGCGGCAGCGTGGTGGAAGAAACAGCGGTGGTGAAAGCCTTGGCGGAAGGACGGTTGGCCGGATACGCGGCGGATGTATTCGCGATGGAAGATGACATGTTTTCAGATCACCCGGAGAGCATTAATCCCTCGCTGGTCAAAAACAGCCTGCACACCGTCTTTACCCCGCATATCGGCAGCGCGGTCGATGATGTGCGAAGGAACATCACGCTTGACGCCGCACAAAACATTCTGGAAGCCATCGCCGGGCAACGCCCCCACGGCGCGGTGAACCAGCCCGAAGTTTCCCACGGCACCGCCAGCGAACCGTTTTTCTAAACCAAATTTATTTATGATGTCATGCCGGGCTTGACCCGGCACCCAGTAATATTATCAAAACTTCCCTCATCGGCCCGCCGGTCCGATTGTGCGACAGGATTGAACGCACCTACTTGAACAAATTCAACGAGCCGGTGCGATAGCCTTCGAGATCGAGGGTTACATAAGTGAATCCGAGCGCCTTTATCGCCGCCGCCCACTCGCCGTAACGCGGGTCGGCCATAAACGCGGCCAGCTCGCTTTTGGCGATTTCGATGCGGGCGATACCATCGTGATCGCGCACGCGGAGCTGCCGGTAGCCTGCCTTCTTCAAAACATCCTCGGCCTGTTCCACGCGCGTCAGCTTCTCGGCGGTGATCTTGACTCCATACGGAAAACGGCTGGCGAGGCAAGCCGCCGCCGGCTTGTCCCAATTTGGCAGGCCAAGCCGCTGCGCGTGGTGGCGAATATCCTCCTTGGTAAAGCCCGCCTCAATGAGCGGCGAGCGGACGCCCTGTTCCAACGCCGCCTTGCGCCCCGGCCGGTAATCGCCGAGATCGTCCATATTCGCGCCGTCGCAGACGAAGGCGTATCCCTCTTCCTTTGCCATTTTGGAAAGGATGCCGAACAATTCCCCTTTGCAGTAAAAGCAGCGATCCGGCGGGTTGTCGGCATAGCCGGGAATGTCCAGCTCTTCGCTGACAATCACCCGGTGCGGCGCGCCGATCCGCTTGATGATATCGAGCGCTTGCCGGAATTCGCTTTCCGGATACGTGCTGCTGCGGGCGGTGACGGCCAACACCCGGCCACCGCTATCTTTCAGCGAATCCCACGCGGCGGCCGCTAGAAACGAGCTGTCCACCCCGCCCGAATAGGCTACAACGACGCTCTCCATACCGGCGAAAATGGCGCGGAGTTTTTCGTACTTCTCAACCTTCGTCAAGCTCAAGGCGGTTTTTAATTCCTTTATAGGCATTGGCGTACTCCCTGTCTCCCATCAATTTGTAATACAGCGCCCAAAATCGAACCGCCATGGCGAATATCGCCTTCAGTGTGGCGCTTTTCAGGCCGGGGTGGTGTTTTTCAAAGTACAGCCGGTAACTCAGAAACTTTTCCAGCAACACGCGCGGCTTTTCCTTTTGGGAGCTGTAACCGACGAAATGCTCGATCTCAAACGACGGATCGAACACCACGCTAAATCCGGCCCGTTTGCACCGCAGGCACCAGTCGATCTCCTCGCAAAAGAGAAAAAACCGCCGGTCAAACGGCCCCGTTTTATACCACGCCAACCGCTTCACCAGCAAGAACGCGCCGGTGACGTAGTCCACCGGCTTTGGGCTGCAATGCGGATCGAACTGCCCAAAACGCCCTTTAAGGAACGGAGTGAGCAGCGTTTTAATGCCCGGCAGACGAAGCAGTTCCCGCAAGCGGAACGCCCACGCGAATACAAGAAAAAGCGTGGGGAACCCGTAGGCGGATGTCTGGAGGCTCCCATCCGGGCGGCGGTTTTGGCAACCGAGCGCGCCGATTTTTTCATCCCCCTTAAAAGCATCCAGCAACGCGCCAATGCCATCCGAAAGGATGCGGGTGTCGGGATTGAGAAATAGCAGGAAATCCCCGATGGCAATATCCGCCCCGGCATTGCAGCCGGCGGCGAAGCCCATGTTGGTTTCGCTCATAATAAACGCGGTGTGACGGTCGGCTCGCGCGGCGGGGGTGACACTGCCATCGGTGCTGGCATTATCGACGATGATGACCTCGTATTCGAGGCCGCCGAATTTATCGGCCATCGACGCAATGCATTTTTCCAGATAGGGGCCGCTGTTGTAATTAACGATGATAACGCTTAGGCGCATGACACAATCATAGCGGGTATTTTTGAAAAAAAGAAAGGCGGCGGGCCGGATAGCCCGCCGCCATATTGCCGTATCAGAGATTGACCGTTATCTTGGCCTTTGCTTTCAGGTCGGCGATGTACTTGTTCACCGCGTCGCCCTTCTTCTGCGATTCAAGGCCGCGAATCAGATCGTTCTTCATTTCCGCGAATGAAACGGAACCGGCCGCTTTGCGCTCCTCAAACTTGATGAGGTGCAGGCCAAACGGGGTGGTAACGATGCCGCTCACTTCGCCCGGCTTCATGTTCCAAACCGCTTCTTCAAATTCCTTCACCATCTGTCCCTTGGCGAAAAAGCCGAGGTCGCCGCCATTCTCCGCGCTGCCGTCCTGCGAGTTCTTTTTTGCGGCATCTTCAAACTTCGCGCCGCCTTTTATTTCCGCAAGGATTCCTTCCATTTTCTTTTTCGCTTCGGCCTTCTTGGCTTCGTCGGCGTTCTTGTCCACCAACAGAATGATGTGGCGCGCCCTTACCATCTCGGGGCGGTCAAACTCCTTGGTGTGTTCATCATAATATTTTTTAGCTTCGGCTTCGTCCACTTTCACCAAAGCAGTGACCTTTTCGTCAAGCAGGCGGCGGATGGCGAGATTTTTGCCGATATCCCGTTTCAGGTCTTTATCGGTGACCCCTTGCTCTTTCAGCCCTTTTTTGTATTCTTCCGGCGAGGGGAACGATTTGGCGATCTTGTCCATCTGCTCCTGAATTTCCTTGTCGTCCACCTTTATTTTGTTGGCTTGGGCATCTTGATAAAGCACCTCGGCCGTCACCATCCGGTCGGCTATCTGTTTTTGGGCATTCTTCAACCACTCCTCGGTAATGGGCTGGCCGTGCGATTTCATCTGTTTAATCAGGTTGTCCAACACTTTCGCGAAAATTTCCCTGCTAACTTCCACCTTGCCGACGGTTGCGATCACTTTAGGAAGCTTCTTCGGGTCATAGGTCACTTCTTTAGCCGGCGCGGGAGTGGCCGCGGGGGCCGGGGCTGTTTTGGCGGCCGGCGCCGGTGCCGCCTTGGGGGCCGCTTTCTCCTCCGCCGCCATCGCCGGCGTCTGATTCGAATCCAGGAAGGACATAAAGACGAGGCCGATTACTGAAAATACAGCCAGCGCCACGCCCACCGCTTTTTTATTCATTTCAAAACTCTCCAATCAAAAATAAGGTTAAGTGAGGGGCTACAGCCCTTACATATACATTCCGCCGTTTACGTGCAGCACCTGCCCGGTGATGTACCCCGCCGCGTCGGACGCGAAGAACACCACCGCGTTCGCCACATCCCGCGTGGCGCCGAACCGCTTTACCGGAATCCCTTCCAGCACCGCTTTCTTCACATCATCGCTCAAAACATCCGTCATTTCGGTAACTATATATCCGGGAGCGATCAGGTTCACTAAAATATTACGGCTGGCCAATTCCTTCGCCACCGCCTTTGTCAGCCCCTCTTGCCCCGCCTTGCTGGCGGCATAATTCGCCTGCCCGGCGTTGCCGGTGCTGCCAACCACCGAGCCGATATTGATAATCCGTCCGGCGCGTTTTTTCATCATTGGGCGCGAAACCGCGCGGGTCATGTTGAACGCGCCCTTCAGGTTGGTATCCAGCACCTCATCCCAGTCGGCGTCCTTCATCCGCATCAGCAGGCCGTCTTTGGTGATCCCGGCGTTGTTGACCAGAATATCCACCGCGCCCAGCTTTTCGATGCACTCTTTCACCACGGCGTCGCACCGCGCGCTGTCGGCCACGTTCAATTGCGCCTGCTCCCCCCGCACCCCGTGCGCACGGATGGCTTCCATCACGCCATCGGTTGGATTGGTGTTGTAAGTGATGAAGACATCCGCTCCCGCTTCGGCCAGCGCCACGGCGATTTCCTTGCCGATCCCCCGCGAGGCCCCGGTAACCAAGGCCACCTTTCCGCTAAGCGTTTTGATTGAGCACCTCCAGCGTCTTTTCCAGGCTGGCAAGGTCTTCCACGTTACACAGCGTCAGGCTCTTGTCCATCCGCTTGAACATCCCGATGAGGGTCTTGCCAGTGCCGAATTCTATTACCGTTCGCACACCGTTATCAAGCATCGTTTGCATCACGCCGGTCCAGCGCACCGCGCCCGTCACCTGCCGCTTCACCCCTTCGCGCACCTCGGCGGCGGTGGATACCAGCTTGGCGTCCACGTTGTTCACCAATGGCACTGTGGGATTCCCGAATTTCACTTTGTCCAGATCGATGGCCAGCCGCGCGGCGGCATCGTTCATGAACGGAGAATGAAAGGCGGCGCTGACGTTCAACACCACCACTTTCTTTGCGCCGCGCTCCTGCAAAAGCGGCACGGCCTTTTCTATCAATTCTTTACGGCCGGCGATAACCGTCTGCGCCTCGCCATTGTAGTTGGCCGGTTGCAACGCGCCGGGGCCATCGCTCACTTGGCGGCACACCTCTTCGATGGCCGCCGCGTCCAGCCCCAACACCGCCGCCATGCCGCCGCCGCGCGCCTCGCTCATATAGAGACCGCGCCGCCGCACGATGGTGACGGCGTCTTCAAACGAGAGGGCGTTCGCGGCGTACAGCGCCGTGAATTCGCCCAGCGAGTGACCAGCCACGAAATCGGGCTGTACCGCGCTCCGTGCGCGGAAGGCGGCAAGCGCCATCGCGCCAACGGCGAATAACGCGGGCTGGGTATTTTGGGTTTGGGAAAGCTCTTCTTCCGGCCCCTCGTAACAGAGCTTGCCGAGATCAATCCCGATGGCGGTGGATGCGGATGCCATGAGGCCACCTACCGGAGGATAATGGAGGGCAAGGTCTTTGCCCATACCAACGGCCTGCGCCCCCTGACCGGGGAACACAAACGCGATTTTTCCCGTTTCCATAATGCGCTAGAGTCTATCCGGTGATACCCGAATATTCAAGAATGATTAGCGGTTGCATATTCCATCCGAATGTGACCGCTCGCCCCGTTACGCTTCCCTATTCGCCGGTTCTTTGCATCGTCTTGTTACGCAATAACCGGCCTTGATGGTTTTCGCGTCTAAACTTCTTTCAATTTCTCCCAAAACGCCAGCGGCTCCAAATCCTCCAAATGCGCCATTTGCCGCTGATGCGCCATGACTTCCAATTTGCCCAACAGCGCTTGACTATGATTAACGAATCGCGGGTGAACTTTGTCCCCCGTTTTGTCATGCTAAGCCAGCGGCGAAGCATCTCCTTCCGGCAAGGGATCCTTCAGCCGACAACGCCCATTCCGAATGACAGGAACGGCGGAAAAAATATGCTGCGGCGAAGGGAGGCGCGGAACAAATTTTTCAATCCGCGCCGGGCATACCCTTCAAGGGGAAATATTATCAAAGCTTCCTCCATCGGCCCAGCCGGCCTATTGCACGGCAGGATTGCCCTGCCTACCCGGATTTGGTAGATACAACGGGAGGCAATCGTGCCTCCCGTTGCCCCCTACCGGGGGCAAGCAATTCCTCCCCTAACCCCGCGTCAAAATGCTACAAAGCAAGACCCCGTCTCCCCAAGAAGTGGCTGGTTATCAACTGACCGGCGACACCGTATCACGGTACTAGGCGCTCAATAATCCGTTGGCAATGATAATTTTCGGGATCCTTTGCCAATCCATTTTCAGCATACTCTTTAGCTTGGTCTTCTTGATTGAGGTGTATGGCTAACCATGCCATCCTTTTTATAAACTCCTCCAGTCTCCTTGCTAGACCAAGTACGTAGACCCTGCTTGCGGAAGGGTATCGTCAATGCGGGCGTAAGCGCGGAACTGTCATGGACCCTTTAAGGCAGGAAAATGAACACGTTATTCGCGTTGACAACGGGCGCGCTTTCAGAGAGAACCGCTGTTTGTCTTTGCGATGCCATCGAAGATGGCTGCGGCAATCCCAAACTGATTCACTACCTAAGTGCAGGTTACATTTTTTTAAGAAGCCGAGAATCAAAGGCAAAAGATTCCTCTTTGCATATTTCGATTTTTCCGAAATCGGCATGGGCCGGGCTGAGTATGAAATTGCGCTCTTCGGGGATAATTGCCGACGGGACTTCAAGCACGGCGCTTTTCCCTTGCTTCAACCAGCGTGCGCCAAGTGATGGCAGTATGGGCGGCGGAGGATATGAACGCCAGTTTCCGGGAAAGGTGGATTGATCCACTATCGTCCGTTTTCCAAAAATAGCTTTGGGAATGTTGGCGGGAACGCATACATAGTCCGGCATGTCTTCCAAATCCGCCTGCACCAAGACCTCCAAGGCGCACAGTGAACGTGAGCCGGAGGTATATACCGCCTCCCTTCCGCACTCATTCCACCGTCCGCTTTTCAGCTTGGCGCCGAACCCGGAATAGGCCTCTTTTAAAAAACGTTTTTGTTGTAACCGGAATACCGTGACCATCAGGAATATAAACCGTACCTGATCTGACCCAAAACGTCTTCCACAAGTCCGCGCCCAATATCATCTTGAAGTAAAAAAAGCGGCGTCTTGTTGTTCAATGCTTTGCATGGTTTACGCATCCAACGCACCGCTTTTTCCCGATCGCCAAAGGCGTCAATAGCCTGAAAAACCACCTCCGCGAAACGAAAGACCATGGTAGCTTCATCCGTGGAAAGGTGATGTTTCAGGGCGCGGCGTTGGATTGTCTTGCCCCCAAGCCCGAATACCGCTTTTCCTTCTTTCTTGAGATCGACATGAATAATGGCCGAAAGCGATTTTATGGCGGTGAACGGTAGACCGTGGGCAAGAAGGTAATCGTGGGCGGCCAGTTTAGTCTGTACCTTGCCGTAAAGGCGGTCTTGCCCAAGAATATGCCAAATAGCCGCAAGGCCGTGTATTTTATTTTTTTCCTCGATGGTTACGCTCATTTTGTCCTCCCTTTCAACCAAGGTCAGCATATGGACAACAAGGGAGAATGTCAAGGACAACGTGTCCCAAGCTCCAATTACGTCCCCATACTTTTCTGAGGGTCAGGTCTTGCTTTGCAGCATTTCAATATGGCGGAGGAGGAATTGCTTGTCCCCGGTGGGGGCAACGGCAGACAGGATTGTCTACCCTGCCAAAGCGGGAGCGGGCGATAAAAAACCTTTGATAATGTGTCCCGATACCTGTTGGAGTTTGCCCCGTACTTGACACGGGGCGGGGATGACGACAAAGAAGCGGCGGGCTATTCCCCTTTGGCGATTTTGCCCAGCATTTCGCGGGCTTCATTCATTTCCGGGTCAAGGGCGATGGCCTGCTTGAACTTTTCCGCGGCCTTGTCGTTCTTCTGCTGACGCATCCACATCATGCCCAGGTTGAAGTAAATGCCGGGGTCGTTCTCGTCCAGCTTTAGCGCGTGATTGTAACTCTCCTCCGATTCTTCGAAGCGTCCGGCGCGGCTCAGGGCTATACCGATGCGGTTGTAGGCGTAAATGAAATCGGGCGACTGCTCTTTGGCCATATTGAAAAAATAGAGCGCCTCATCGATATGGTTTTTTTCCAGGAACGCGTTGCCGCAATCCATGATGAGCTTGACGTTGCGCGGATCCAGCGTGATCGCCTTTTTGCACAAATCCATGGCGGCGGCCTTGTCCCCTTTCGCCAGTTGCACCATTCCCATCCTGAAAAACACGCGGGCGTCATTGGGCTGTATCTCATTCGCCTTCGCCAGCACCCGCAGGGCGGTATCGTAATCCGCCTGCGCCGTCAGGACTTCGGCCAACTTCAGGTATCCGTCGAAAAACTTCGGATCCTCTTTCAGCGCCAGCCGGAGTTCTTCCTTCGCCCCGGCAAGGTTTCCACTTTCCAGCGCCTTGCAGCCAAGCGTGTAATGCTGCATCACCCCCGCCAGATTGCCGATCTGGCTTTTCTCGATTTTCCCCTCTTTCAACAGGGCCAGCAGGCTTTTTTCCACCTCGTTGATATTCACCGGCAGGTGGCAGAACGCCCCCGTCATTTTGCGCTTTTCGTAACTGTACTTGTACACCATCGGCGTTTTTGAAAAAACGAATATCGGCGTATTGGCGAAGCGCGTGGTTTCCACCACCCGCTCCAGCAGGGTGTGGTTGTTATGAAGATCCACATTGATGAAAAGAAAGTGGAAAGCGGCCAGTTCCAGTTTGCTGAAGGCCGTTTCGGCGTCGCGCGCCTCGGTGATGCCGAGGAGATGCTTGCCTTGAAAGTACGCCTTCAGCAGTTTGAATTCGGGCGGCACGAAGCCGACGATGAAAATGCGGGCCTTTTCATATTTGAGAAACAGTTTCTCTTCCGGTGTCATTCCCTTTTACAACTCCCCCTTGTTCGCCGTATTATATTGGAACATGAATTCAAATCCAAGCCCGCACGGCACACTGTATCTGGTTGCGACCCCCATTGGCAACCTGGGGGATATGACCTATCGCGCGGTGGAAATCCTGAAAGCGGCGGATGTCATCGCCGCCGAGGATACCCGCACCAGCAAACGGCTGCTGGATCACTACGCCGTCGGCCCCAAACGGATGGTGAGCTACTTCGGGCCGAAGGAGCACCAGCGGGCCGAAACGTTGCTGCATCTGCTGCTGGAAGGAAAAAACGTGGCGCTCATCACCGACGCCGGCACCCCCGGCATCAGCGATCCGGCGGTGAAGGTGGTGCGCCGCGCCGTGGCGCACGGGATACGGGTGATACCGGTGCCGGGGGCTTCGGCGCTGCTGGCCGGGTTGAGCGGCAGCGGACTTGATACGTCCGCCTTCACATTCGAGGGCTTTTTGCCCGTCAAAAGCGGGCGGCGGATGAACGCGCTGCAACGCCACGCGGCGGAACCCCGGACGGTGGTTCTGTTTGAAAGCACGCACCGCATCGCCAAATTGCTGGACGAACTGGAGCAGATCATGCCGGAGCGGCGGATCGTGGTGGCGCGGGAACTGACGAAAATCTACGAAGAATTTTTGCGCGGCACCCCCGCCGAGATAAAGGCCCGCATGAAAGGCGCCCGCCTGAAGGGGGAAATGGTTGTGATTATTCCGGCTTCGGATTCCCATCCGCTGGAACTTCAGCGGGATGCGGAAGATGGTTGATGAGCACCCCGGCGGGCCGCACCAGCCGGTCGTGATATATATAGCCGGGGCGTTGAACCGACAACACAATGTTGTCGGGCTTCGAGGGGTCGGCCAACATCCCCATCGCTTCATGCAGCTTCGGATCGAACAGCTGCCCCGCCGCCTCGATCCTGCGCACGTTGAACTGTTCCAGCGTTTTTAAAAAACTGTCGAATACCATCCCCACCCCTTGCCGCATCGGATCGTCCGCCGTGGCGTGGGTAAGGGCTATTTCCAGGGTGTCGATCACCGTCACCAGTTCGCGCGCCATGGGCAATGCGGCGTACTTCACGTCCTCTTCTTTTTGCCGCTCGAGGCGCTTGCGGGTATTATCGAGATCGGCGCGTTGCAGCAGCAGCTCATACCGGAGTTTATCCACCTCGGCTTTCAGCGCCTCTTTTTCCGCGGCGGCTGCCGCTTCGGGAGACGAAACCTCTCCGCAAGCCCCGGCATCCGGCGCGGCCTGATCCGCCACGGTTTTTTTTTGTTCCTGTTCCCCGGTCATTTATTGCTCCCGATCATGATGCCATTAAGCGATTTTGAAAAATATTCCAGCAGCCCCAGCATATAGGGATAATCCATCCGCGTCGGCCCGATCACGCCGATGGCCCCTTCCCACCCATCCGGCGTGCCGCCGCAAGCGTGGGCCACGAAAACGCAGTCTTCGACCCCGCCGTTGTGTTTGAATTCCGCGCCGACTTCAACCACCATCTGGCTGGCGTCCTCATCCATGCAACGATCCAAAATGGCGAGCAGCCGCTTCTTGTCCGCCAGCAACTGTAACAGGTTTTTCAGTTTCCCGGCATCCTTTTGAAATTCGGGAATGTCGAACAGCGCCTCCGTTCCATCCACCGCCAGGTCGAGCCCCTGGCCATGCACGGCCAGTTGATCCTGTATCTTGATCGCCCGTTCCAGCAGGCGGCCGGCCCGCGCCTCTTCGGTGCCCATCCGGCGGCGCAACGCGGCGCGTATCTGCTTCAGGCTTTTGCCGGAAAAATGGAAGTTGATATAGTTCGCCAATTCGGCCAGTTCCGCATCGGTCAGCTCTTCATCCAGCGTGATCTGCACGTTCCGCACATGCCCCAACGCCCCCACCAGCACCACTTGAATGCGGCGGGAAGCGATGTTGATAAAATGGAACCGGCTGACCGGTTCCGAAGAAAGCTTGGGAAAAAGCACCAAGCCCGCCTGGCGCGAAAAAGTTACCAGCAGGCGGGACGCCGCGGTGAGCATATCCCCCGTGCCGGCATCGGCGATGGAAAGACCGCTATCGATAGTATGGCGTTCCCGGGAAGTGAGGGGCCGAACCTGCATCAGCTCGGATATGTAGAAACGGTACCCCTTGTTGGTCGGCACACGGCCGGCGGAGGTATGCGGCTGGGTGATGTACCCCAGCTCATCAAGCTCCGCCATGATGTTGCGGATGGTGGCCGGGCTAAATCCCAGCGCGGAAAGGGTGCGGCTGGCGACTGGCACGGGATTGTAGATATGGCTCTCCACCACAGCCCTCAATACCTGCCGTTCACGCTCCCCCAATGTTTCTTTCACCTATTGCTCCCTTGGTTGTGCATGATACCACTTGGATGTCAAACATAAAGCCATCCCCTCCTTCGCAAGGAGGGGATACAGGGGAGGTTTTAACCCCACCTGCACCTCCCCTTGCAAAGGGGAGGAATTTATTTCTTCCCGGATTACTCCATGTTTGACGCCCGATAAGTATGAGCCGTTATAAGAAATACCCCGGCGAAATTCAAGCGATATTTCGTATGACCTTTCCGCCCACCATCACGAAAGAAGCTTCCTTGGCCGCGAAAAGCGCGTCCAGAGGGGAACCGCCACACGGCGGGAAGGCGGCGATATCGGCCCACATCCCCGTTTCAAGCGCGCCGCATTCAAGGCCGAGCGCCCGCGCGCCGTTTATCGTGACGGCCTCCACCAGCCGTTCCACCGGGATTGTGGGGTAATACTCCCGCGCCGCGCGCAACTCATCCAGCATCGAAAGGGAATCGTTGCTGGCCGCCGAATCGGTGCCAAGACAAGGGGCCAGACCCGCCGCGATGAAACGATCCAAAGGCATGACCTTCTTTCGGCCAAACCAGCGGGACGAACCGGGGCAGAATACCGGAATCGCCTTTGCCGCGATCAACGCCGCAATATCCTTTTCGTCCACTTCGTTCAGATGCGCCGCAAGCAGGCGTTCCAGCGCCCTTTGTTCCCGTATCAACATGACCGGGCTTTTCCCACAGCCATTAAAACTATCAACCAAAGCCCCCCGCTCGTTCATTAAAGCGCGGAACGGCCCCTCCCCTTTGGCGATGAAAATATTTTCTTCCGGTGATTCCGCGACATGCGAGGTGATGGGAATGCCCTCTTCCCTCGCATATTGAAAGAGGTGTGAAAAATATTGGGGAGCGACGGTATGCGGGCCGTGGGGCGCGAGACCGATGCGCCCACCGGCATTTTTGGCCGATTCCAAAAGGGCGAGGCACTGGCGCCACGCCGCTTCTTCGCCGGCCGCGTGGAGCGCAATGGTTTCCACAAACAACACCGTCCGCAGGGGACTCCGCGCCACCTTCGCGGCCACTGCCGGAAGGCTCACAATATCCCCCGCCGCCGTCGTCCCGCTGGTCAGAAGCTCTTCCACCCCTTCTTCCACGCCGCGCAACATTTCATCCACGGAGGTCTTTGACGAATAGGCGATGGCCGCCGCCACCCACTCCATAAAATCGCCGCGAGGCATGGTTCCCCGCGCGGCGGTAAACTGCAAATGGCAGTGGGCATTGATAAGGCCGGGCATGACAAGATGGCCCGAAAGGTCTATCACCCCATCGGCGCGGGGCGGCTCGCCGCCGCCGATACGGGCAATCCGCCCGCCGCGCAGAAGCAGCCAGCCGTTTTCGATGGGGGGGGAAGTGACGGGATATAACATCCCCGCGCGGACAAGCGTATCCATGCGGTTACTTTACATCAGCGGGCCGAAAGTTCATATGCCAGGGAGCGGCGGTGAAGCATCGCGGTGTCATCACCGCGCAGACGGGGATCCAGGCACACTATCAAAGCTACCTTCATCTTGCGCCC
This sequence comes from Nitrospinales bacterium, assembly GCA_023248495.1. Classification (GTDB taxonomy): domain Bacteria; phylum Nitrospinota_A; class UBA7883; order JACRGQ01; family JACRGQ01; genus JACRGQ01. The sequence continues at coordinate 40,107 of JAHFEK010000001.1, read as the reverse complement.
TGTCAAATGCTACAAAGACCTGACCCCGATCTCCAGGCCCCGATCTCCGCAAGTGACAAGTTAAAATAATCTAGTTGGAAGGGTATTCTTTCACTTTGCCGCCGCCCTTGTTCTCCTTTACCACGCCGGTTGGAACGCCGGTCTTCGGCTTCGTCAAAACACCGTGGGGATCGTAGATGGCGGTGACATGAGTCGTCGTTCCATCCGGGTAATTGGCGTCAAAATAAACCGGGATCGGCTTCTGCTCATGGGCTTCAAAAACAATTGTCCATTTGCCGATGCCGTTTGCGCTCTGCGCCTGGGACTTCACAATGAGGGTTCCTTGTTCCTGCGTGGCGCTTACGCGGACATGCGCGGGGATGTGATCGCCATGTGTTTCCACGCGGCACTCGGCGGTATACACGAATCCTTTTTGATCGACGGTGGCGCAAACGGCGGCAACGGGGGGTTGCGGCTTCACCGCGAACGCCGGAACCGCCAACGCGAGAATGGCCATCGCAAAAGACACACGGCGGCTATTCTCCATCGGCACGTCCGTCAGGATTCGGTTTTTTTAGCGGCAGCCGGCTTTTCGCCCCCGGATTTAACGGCACCGGTTTTGGCGTAGCTGCCGGAAGTTTTAAACCAACCGTCCCCCTTCAACTGAAAAGAGTTGACGGAAATCACCCGCTGCATGGGCGCCTTGCATACCGGACATTTCACCTTGGGAGATTCGGACATGCCGTGCTGCAATTCCTTGGCGGCCTTGCACTTGGGACACTGATATTCGTAAATGGGCATCTGCCATGTCTCCTGCGCTGTTTATAGGGTTAGAATAAGGCCGGATTACAAAATGTCAAGCCAGTCCAGGTATTTATCGTTCCGCCCCTGAATGGCATCGAAGAACGTGTCGTAAATTTTCCGGGTGACCGGCCCCACCGAGCCGCGCCCCACCTTCCGGTGATCCACTTCGCGCACGGGAGTGATCTCGGCGGCGGTGCCGGTGAGGAATATTTCATCGGCGATGTACATTTCATCGCGCGGGAAAAGCTGCTCCGCCAGCGGGATCCCCAGATCGGACGCGATGCGCATCACGCTGTCCCGGGTAATCCCTTCCAGCACGCTGATCGCGGGAGGCGTTTTTATTTTGCCGTTGCGCACGACAAAGATATTTTCGCCGCTTCCTTCGGCCACGTTGCCGAACGGATCGAGCAAAATCGCCTCGTCAAATCCCATCCGCACCGCTTCCTGCTTCGCCAGCACGGAATTGATGTAGATGCCGGTCGCCTTGGCCTTGCTCATCGTGATGTTCGGGTGATGCCGCGTGAAGGAACTCACCGTCACGCGGATGCCGCTATTGGCGGCGTCGTCCCCCAGATATTTCCCCCACGGCCAGACCGCCACGCCCACATGCACCTTCAGTCCCTTCGGGTTTAGTCCCCTGTTTTCGGTTCCCAGCCAGGCGATGGGGCGGATGTAGCACTCTTCCAGCTTGTTTTCGCGGATGGTCAGGCGCACCGCCCGCATCAGTTCTTCCACACTATAAGGAAGTTCGTAGCCAAGGATATGCGCCGAGGCGGTCAGGCGCTCCATATGCTCGCGGTGGCGGAACACGGCGGAGCCCTTGACGGTCTTGTAGCAGCGCACCCCTTCAAACACGCCGGTGCCATAATGCAAGGTATGCGTCAGCAAATGCACGTTCGCCTGCTCCCACGGAACCAGCGCGCCGTCCATCCAGATAAAATCGCTTTTAGGGGCTGTCATAGAGGGGATAGTTTAGGGGGGCTTCGCCCGGTTGTCAAACCCCCGGTTAACGGCTAGGATAAATGGGGATCCGGAATGGACGGAGCTTTCACAAACATCATTGAAAAGGATGCCGGATATGGGAAAAACATGCGGAACGGAAGTATCCGGTTTGCTTCCTGGCGAAGCGGGTTCACGATTTCTCGTTCTTATCGCGGCACTGTTCATGACATGCGCGGGAACCGCGGCGGCCGCGCCCAGCCGGGTTCTGGCGGTGCCCAGCGCCGACGCTTTGGAATACGGGGCCGCCCGGTTCGACATGGAGACATACAATACCTTCATGGTAAGCGGGGCCAACGGCGGATGGAGCCTGATCAACTACGGCGTCACCTACGGGTTGATTCCCTACACCGTCAGCAAATCGTACGGCATCGAAATCGGCATTGACTACCGCGACCTGAACGGCAGCGTGCCCGCCGCCGCCGACAGCCCGCTTTTTCTCAATGCCAAGTTCGCCCTGGCCGAAGGATCCCTCTTTTTCGACTCCTTTCCCGCCATCGCCGTGGGTTTCTACGATTTCGGCGGTAAAGGGGATGCCACCGCCGCCAACATCATGTACCTCGCCGCATCAAAGAGTTTTTTCGGCTCGTGGAAGGCGGGGTTCGGATTTTACAGCGGCAACGGAAGCGTATTGGTGGATGAAACCAAGACCGCCAGCAACAGCGGTCCAATGGTATCCATTGAATACCAATTGAATAAGAAATGGTGGTTTGCCGCCGACGGTCTCATCGGTAAAAGCCGCTATGCCTCCATGAACCTGGGCGCGGGGTATCTGCTGCAGCCCGGCGTGAAAATGGCCCTGGCCGTCGATTTGTACGGCAACCCGAATATAAAGCAAACGCTTTCGTTCCAATTATCGATTGATTATTAAAAGGCATGGACTTTACCAACCGTAAATGCCGGCCGATCAAGCCGGGCGCTCCACCAATGACCGCCGACGCCATCGTCACAGCGCTTCAGGCCGTTCCCGGCTGGGCGCTGAAAGATGGAACCATCACCCGCGAATTCGCATTTAACAATCATTACGAAACCATTGCCTTCGTCAACGCCGTGGCGTGGGTTTCGCACACCGAGGATCATCACCCCGGCCTCTCGGTTGGGTACAACCGATGCCGCGTCAGCTACGCCACCCACTCGGTGGGGGGCATTTCGGAAAACGATTTCATCTGCGCCGCCAAGGTGAACGCGCTGGCCGGGATGGACGATAAATTAAAATAATGCCGCAATTCACCGTTTTGATATAATCCCGCGAATGTTTATCGATTCGAAAGCATCCACCGTGCGCGGGACGGTGCGGATTCCCCCATCCAAGTCCCATTCCATACGGGCGGTTTTCCTGGCCGCCTTGGCCGATGGGACATCCACCATCCGTCATCGGCTGCATAGCGCCGATGTGGATTCCGCCATTGCCGCCTGCAAAGCGCTGGGGGCTGACATAAAGGAAGATGGGGAGGTTCTCAGGATAACGGGCTTCAACGGCAAACCGGTCGCCCCGAAAAACATAATCGACGTGGGGAACAGCGGCACCACCGCCAACTTCGTGCTGGCGCTGGCCGCCCTCTGTGATAAGCCGGTGACCATCACCGCCGACGACCAGACCCGCAAGCGGCCGGTCGCCCCCCTGCTGGAATCGCTGAAACAACTGGGGGCGGTAATCGAAAGTTCCAACAATGGGTTGCTGCCGGTGCGCATCCGCGGCCCCATCAAGGGTGGAACCGCCGATGTGGCGGGAACCACTTCGCAGTACCTCTCCGCGCTTTTGATTCACGGCATCTTTTGCGAAACGCCCACGGTGCTTAAATTGAAATCGCTAAATGAAAAACCGTATGCCGACATGACCGTCGCCTGGCTGAAAAAACTGGGGGTGCGGCTGGAGCAGGACAACCACGCCGAATACCGCCTTGCCCCGCGCCAGTCCCTAAAAGCGTTTAACACGGACATCCCGTCCGATTGGTCATCCGCCGCCTTCTTCCTCATATTGGCCGCCATCCCCGGATGCGAAGTGACGCTGGAGGGGCTGGACTTCGCCGATACGCAAGGGGACAAGGAAGTGGTGAACTACCTCAAAGCGATGGGGGCCGATATTGAGATAGGCGGCACCGTAAAAATACACGGTAAAAAACTGCGCGGTGCGGCGTTGGATTTGAACAACACGCCGGACGCACTTCCCGCGATGGCGGTGGCGGGCGCGCTGGCCGAAGGGGTAACACACCTCACCAACGTGCCGCAAGCCCGTATCAAAGAGACCGACCGGATAGCGGTGATGTGCCAAGAACTCACCAAGATGGGAGCTAACATCACCGAAGAACGCGACGGTCTGCTGATAAAAGGGGGCGCGTCCCTGAGAGGTGCCGCCGTGGCGGGACACTACGATCATAGGGTGGTGATGAGCCTTGCCGTGGCGGCAATGGCCGCAGCCGGGATCACCACCATCGACACCGCCGAGGCAATAAAAATCACTTTCCCCGATTTTGTGGACAAGATGCGCGCGTGTGGCGCCGATATGCGGATCCGCCAATGACTCCGTTCGGTTGCGCTTTTAAAACGGCGCTCGGCTGGGCCGCCGTCCGCTTTAACGAACATCACGAAATCACCGGGTTCCTTCTCCCCTCTTCCACCCAGAAATCGCACGACTTCCTCGCGTGGACGGTGCATAGGAGCTTTCCGCAACTGGAAAAGGCCGTGGTGGGCTACTTCGCGGGAAAAAAAATCGACTTCCGCAAATTTTCCGTTTCGCTTACCGATGCATCCCCCTTTTTCCAAAATGTTTACGGGGCATTACGCACGGTAAAATACGGCGAAACCCTTACGTACAAAGAGCTGGCGAAAAAAGCGGGAAATCCATCGGCGGTGCGCGCGGTGGGCGGCGCCATGGCGCACAACCCGATACCGCTCATCATCCCCTGTCACCGGGTTATCCAGTCCGACGGCAGCCTCGGCGGCTTTTCGGCGGATGGCGGCGCGGATTTAAAGAAAATGTTGATCGACCTGGAACACCCGCCCATACCTCCGACCGCCAAAAAACAGGCCGGCTGACAATTTCCAAGTAGGTGCGACATTCCTGTCGCACGTCGGCGCTACGCGCAAACAGCTCTGTCGGCCCGCTGGGCCGATTGTACGACAGGAATGTCGCACCTACCCAAGAGAGGGGGAAGGGAAATACTGGATTCCCGCCTTCGCGGGAATGACAGGGAAATGGAAGAGCGGAAGCGGGATTAAAAATCCCAGCTGCGAAGTTCGTCCAGATAACTGTGGTTGGTCAGATCGAAGTGTATCGGCGTGATGGTGATATATCCTTTTTCGTTAAGCACGATATCGACGTTGGGATCGGGATCGCCGGTATCCATCACCCCTCCCTGCCAGTAATAATCCATGCCGCGCAGGTCTTCCCTTTTCTCGAAGGCTCCCCGGTAGACGCAGTGGCTTTGGCGGCAGATTTTTATCCCCTTGATCTCTTTTTCATGGATGGCGGGGATGTTCACGTTCAGCAGCGTCCCCTTCTGCAGCCCTTTTTCCATAACCTTCCTGGTGATCGCCACCGCGTGTTTCACCGCCGGGCCGAAGTCCGGCTCCTTTTCATGGGTGCTCAGTGAAAAGGCGATGGAGGGAACCCCTAAAATGGTACCTTCCGTGGCGGCTGAAACAGTGCCGGAGTAAATAATATTGGTGGCCAAGTTCGCGCCGTGATTGATACCGCTGATGACGATATCAACCGGCTCCTTTATAACCGCCAAAAGCGCGATTTTCACGCAGTCCGCCGGCGTACCGTCAATCGCATAGCCGAACGGTTGACCATGATCCTTTACTTCACGGACGCGCAACGGCATGGCGATAGTAATGGCGTGCCCCACGGCGCTCATTTCCATCTCGGGCGCGGCAACCGTCACCTCGCCGATGGTTTTCAGCCCCTTGTGAAGCGCCCGCAGGCCCGGAGCGTTGATGCCATCGTCATTGGATAATAGTATTTTCATGGTTGCAGTAGTATAACGCGGCGCAGCGCCGCTTTTTCTAGAAAAATCCGCAGGGGTCGACGTCGATGGCAACGGAGATATTCTTGTCCGCCGCCGCTTCGATGCGCAACGCCGCCTCGTGCAACGCCTTGCTGTTTTTGCCGCGCAGCATCATTTTCCAACGATACCGGTTGCGAATTTTATAGATCAGCGCCTCCACCGGCCCCAGCGGTTCCACCCCCGGCGGCAGGGGCGGCATTTCGTGCGCCAGCTTCAGCATCGCGGTTTTAAGGCGCTCTTCGTTCATGTCGTCGAACATGATGCCGATCAGCCGTGAAAACGGCGGATAGCCGGTGCGCTTCCGCGACATGATTTCATCGGCGTAAAATGCCTGATAATCGTGTTGCACCGCGTGGCGCACCGCATAGTGGCCGGTGGCGCCGCTAATGATGACCTCGCCCCCCTTTTCGCCGCGGCCGGTGCGCCCCTCCGCCTGCGTCACCAGGCCGAACGTG
>JAHFEK010000001.1:0-33850 GCA_023248495.1 Nitrospinales bacterium | reverse complement strand
GGAACGAAAGATAGTCATCCGCCGACACGATGGCGGTGAATGTGAGGTTGGCGAAGTCGTGCCCCTTCGCGGTCATCTGGGTGCCCACCAGCACGTCGGTTGCCCCCTTCTCGAAGCGTTCAAGAATACCGAACGCCTTTTCCCGCGATGGGGCGGTATCCTGATCGAGGCGTTCTATGATTGCCTTGGGTATCATTCCGCGCAAGAACTCTTCCACCTTCTGCGTGCCGGTTCCCCGGTAATTGAAAAGTTCCATCGATTTGCACGCGGGGCAAATCCTCGGCACCGGCGCCAGGTAACCGCAGTAGTGACACAACAATTTCGCGCCGCTGCTGTGATACGTCAGCGATACCGAGCAATTGGGACAGCCGACGGCCTCTTTGCAGACGCGGCACTTCACCCGGCTTGCCGCGCCGCGCCGGTTGATGAACACCAGCGATTGTTCGCCCCGCGCTTTGCGCTCGATGATTTTCTCTATGACGGACACGGGCAGCAGCCGCTCGCCGTCTTCGTCCTCCTCCACGATGCGGACGGCGGGCATCGGGCGGTTGTCCACCCGATGGGTGAGGCGGCAGAGGGCGTACTTACCGTTTTGCGCGTTGTGGTAACTTTCCAGCGAAGGGGTGGCGGAACCAAGTACCACCGCCGCGCCGGTCAGCCCCCCCAGCACCACGGCCAGATCGCGCGCGTTGTAATGCGGCGATTCCGATTGCTTGTAGCTGCCGTCGTGCTCTTCATCCACCACGATCAGGCGCAGGTTCTCCAGCGGCGCGAAGATGGCGCTACGCGCGCCGATCACCACCCGCGCCTGGCCCCCGCTGATGCGCCGCCATTCCTCGCGCCGCCGCGCCGGGGTAAGCCCGCTATGCAGCACGGCGATGCCGCCGGGAAACCGGGCGCGGAACCGGCGGACGAATTGATAGGTGAGCGCAATTTCCGGCACCAGCAATATCGCCCCGCCCCCCAGGGCCAGCGTCTGTTTGCACAGCGCGATGTAGACCTCCGTTTTACCGCTGCCGGTCTTCCCTTCCAACAGGGTTATCGCGCCGTTCTTCGCCTCGACATCCTTTGCTATCTTTTCTATCGCGGCATTTTGTTCGGCGGTGTACGTTGCGGGAGCAATTATTTTATCCCGCCCCGTCTCTTCTTCATCCTCGACGCCAACCTCCGACTCGCCAAAGTAGTACTCTTCCCGCTTCGCCAGCAATCCGCTTTTCACGAGGCTCTTCGTGGCCTTATCAAGCTCGGTGACGGTAAGGCCGGCTTTGGCCGCCAGCGTCTGCGCGCCGAGGCTCTCTTTGACGGCATCGAGAATTCTCTTTTTATCTTCCCGCAGTAGGCCCGGCTGCACGCCGGTTTTTTGATACACCACCCGTTTCTTAAGTTCTTCGCGCGGGCCTATGCCGCGAAACAGTTCGCCCGGCGCGGCGATGTAGTAGTCCGCGGCCCATAAAGCCAGCTTCATCAGATGCGCATTGAAAATCGGCGCGGCGTCCAACACCGCCTTTATCTCTTTGGTCTCGATATCGGTTTCGGTGAAGCCCACAAACACGCCGATGTTTTCCCGGTTTCGAAACGGCGCCACCACCCGCACGCCGGGGATAAGCTTTGACTCGTCTTCGGGTTTAAATGAGTAGGAAAACAGTTTGCGCAGCGGCACATAGACCGCCACCTGCGCGGCTTTTTTCTTTTTCGGCTGGGTCATATCAATGAAACGTCAAACATGGAGGAATTTGGCAAAGATAATTTGCATCCCCTTTTCAAGGGGAGGTGCGGGTAGGGTTAAAAACCTCCCCTGTATCCCCTCCTTGCAAAGGAGGGGATGACTATAGGTACGGTATCCAAATGGGGTCACTTACAAATACTTCTTCAATACCGCCAGCGACGCCTTCACCCCGCCGGCGGGACTCATCACGTAAACCCCCTGCACCATGCCGTGCATCGCCTCCAGCGCTTCCACAGCGAGCGACACGCCAAGTTCCGCCCCCTTGTCACCCGCATCGGCCATCTGTTTCCGGATGCCGTCCGGCACGCTCATCCCCGGCACTTCGTGGTGCAAAAACTCCGCCATGCGCGACGACGCCAGCGGCAAAATGCCAATCAGCGTCGGGATGGCAATATCCTTCGTCAACTCCTTGAACCGGATAAACATCTCCGTATCAAACACCGGCTGCGTGAACATGAACTCCGCGCCCGCCTCCACCTTTTGCCGCAGGCGGGAAATCTCCTGCTCCAGGTTGATCGCCACCGGGTTCACCCCCACCCCGATATGGATAGCGGTTGGCGCGCCGATACGGTTCCCCGCCACATCGAGTCCGTGGTTGAGGTTGCTGATGATTTTCACCAGGCCGATGGCATCCACATCGTACACGGCGGTCGCATCGGGATAGTTGCCCAGTTTCGGCGGATCGCCGGTGACGGCCAGAATATCGCGCAGGCCGATGGCGTGCGCCCCCAAAATATCGGACTGCATCCCCAGAATATTCCGGTCGCGGCAGGTGTAGTGCAACACCGGCTCTATCCCCACCTTCTGCTGGAAAAGCAGCGCCAACGACATCGGGCTCATCCGGGCGCTGGCGCGCGGCCCGTCCGGTATGTTGCAGGCATCCACCCCGGCATCCTTAAGCTGCTTTGCCAAGTCGAGCACCTTTGACGGATCGGCCCCCTTCGGCGGCAGGATTTCAACGCAGGTGACAAATTTGCCTTGTGCCAGCTTCTTCGCCAGCGGACTTTTCCCGGCGGTCGGCACGGCCGGCACCGCCTCTTCCTTCTTCGCCTCTTTCACTTCCACCATAGGCCGGGAAGGGGCAAGCGCCTTCACGGCGTGGCGCAGGGCGCGGATGTGCGCGGGCGTGGTGCCACAGCAACCGCCGATAACTTTCACGCCGGAGCGGATAAACCGCTTGGCGTATGTTTCCAGATATTCGGGCGTGGTCATATAGATAAGACGTCCCTCGTGCAACCGGGGATACCCCGCGTTTGGCATGGCCGATACCGGCTTGTGCGTGATGGACGCGATTTTCGTCACCATGTCGAGCATCGGCGCGGGGCCGACCGAGCAGTTCACGCCGAGAACGTCTATCGGCAGCGCGTCCATCGCGGCGGCCACCTTCTCTATCGGTTCGCCCAGCGGGGTGTGGCCATCCTCGCCAAACGTCATATGCGCGATGATCGGGATATCGGCCTTCCGCGCGCGCACGGCGGCGACGGCGATTTCAAGTTCTTTCAGGTTGGCGAATGTCTCCAGGATGATGAGGTCTACGCCGCCATCGATGAGCGCCTCCGCCTGCTCCCTGAAAACCGCCGCAGCCTCTTCCGGCGATACGGCGCCGAGCGGTTGTATGCCGGCGCCAAGCGGCCCCATGCTGCCAGCCACGTAGACCGCGCCGCGCGCTTCATAAATGGCGTTTTGCGCGGCGGCATTATTAATTTCGCGCACCTTATCCTGCAATCCCCAGCGGGCCAACCGCAGACGGTTCGCGCCAAACGAGTTCGTCTCGATGATGTCGGCCCCGGCGGCGATATATTCGCGGTGTATCTCCCGTATGAGGTCCGGCTTGGTGAGATTCAGCTCGTCGTAGGAGCGGTTGATGTACTCCCCTTTTTCATAGAGGTATGTTCCCATCGCCCCGTCGCAGAGCAATACCCGTTCATGCAATGCTTCAAGAAATGGCTTCATAGCTGCGTCACAACGTGCGGGAAGGAATATTTTTCAGCTTGTCTTTTATCTCCGCCTTCAACGCTTCGTACCCTTTGCGCCCCATCATCGCGTAGGCGTAGTTCTTGCCGAATTCCACCCCCGGCTGGTCGAACGGATCGACATTGTACAAGCCGCCGGCGAACGCGGTGGCGTGCTCGAACAGGTAAATAACCTGCCCCAGCGTATAGGGCGATAACTCCGGCAGGCGGATGACCATGTTGGGCCGGTGGTGGACGGTGAGCGCGTACTGCGTCCCCTCCAGTTCGGTTTTTATCAATTCATTGAGGCTGTGACCGGCGAGATAGGCAAGCTCCGATTTTTCTTTCAGCACATGCGGAATTTCAGTGGTGGCCCTGAAGTTTTCCACTTGCAGGAAACAGAACGCCTTGTCGTTCGGCCCTTCCACGTAAAGCTGCACCTGCGAATGCTGGTCGGTGGCGCCCAGCGCCTTGATCGGCGTTTGGCCGGTGTGCACCTCTTTCTTCTGGAGATCGTACCGCTTGCCCAGGCTTTCCGCCCATAGCTGGCGGAACCAGTCGGCAATGCCGTACATCTTGCTGCTATAGGGCATCATCACCAGCATCGGCTTTTTGCGCGTGGTGTCGGATAGGTACATCAAGGACGCAAACAGATACGCCGGGTTATTCATCAGTTCCGCCTCGTTGCACCGCTGGGCCATGCGCGCCGCGCCAGCCAACAGGCCGTCGATGTCGACGCCCGCGCAAGCCAACGGCAGCAAGCCCACCGCCGAAAAAACCGAGAAGCGTCCGCCGACGTTCGCGGGCACCTCGAAACTGTCGAGCTTGAACTCGTTGACCACCTCGCGCAGGATTCCCTTTGCCGGATCGGTGGTGACGATCACCTTTTTTTTCCACTTCCCTTTCAACTTCCGGTTCAGCATGTCGAACACGATCATGAACTGGCTCATTGTTTCGGCGGTGGTGCCGGACTTGGATATGACGTTAAAAAGGGTTTTCTTCGGATCGAGCGTCTTGAGCAATTCCTCGAACTGGTCGGGATCGATGTTATCCGCAACGAAGAGGCGCGGATAACCATTGCGCTTGCGCTTGGTGAGCAGACTGGAGAAGCTGTGACTGATAGCCTGATTCGCCGCGATGGTGCCCAGCGCCGAGCCGCCGATGCCCAGCACCACGAAGTTGTCGTATTTTTCCCGTACCTTGGCGGCGTATTTTTTAATCGGCCTGGTGTCCATCTCGTGCTGGGTGAAAAAACCTATCTTGCCGCTCGCCTTGAGTTCCGCCAGCCGTTGGTGCGCGGCGGCAGCCCGCCCCTTCAGGCCGTCCAGTTCCCCCTGTAATAGGCCATGGTCGGAGCCGACAGCCTGCGCCATCATATTGGAATAATCGAGAACTATGTCCTTATTACCTGCGTCACCCATCTGCAATCTCCTCCCATGAATAATCTGATGGTATTGTAGCACCACCGCGCCCGGGTTACAGCCGGGGTTTTGGATGGCCGCCAACGAATTCCCCGCTTACGGCGAAACGCTGAAATCGATTATGATACCGGATATGAAAAAAGTTCTTGTCGCGGGAGGCGCCGGGTATATCGGCTCGCTGACCGTCCGCGGCCTTCTGGAAGCCGGGTATCAGCCGGTGGTGCTGGACAATCTTTCCACCGGGAAACGGGAAGCGGTGCCGGAAGACGCGCTTTTCCACCAAGGGGAAATAGCCGACCGCGCCTTGCTTGATACCATATTCACCCGCCATGCGATAAGCGCCGTTATGCTTTTCGCGGCAAAAATAAAAGTGGGGGAATCCGTGCACCGGCCCGACCTCTATTACAACAATAATGTGGGACACGCGTTGCCGTTGCTGGACGCAATGCTTCGGCACGGCTGCCCGGCCCTCATCTTTTCGTCCACCGCGGCGGTCTACGGCAATCCGCGCTACCTGCCCATCGATGAACAACACCCCGCCAACCCGATCAACCCCTATGGCTGGTCAAAGTTGATGCTGGAAACCATCCTGCGCGACTACTGCTCCGCGTTCCCGCTAAAAGCGGTGGTGCTGCGCTACTTCAATGCCGCCGGGGCGGCGCTGGATGGCTTGAGCGGCGAAAGTGCGGACGTAAAACAGAACCTTATCCCGATCGCCATCGATAACCTTGAGAAGGGAATCCCCACCGACATCTTCGGCGGCGACTGGGATACGCCGGATCACACCCCCATACGCGATTATCTGCACATCCACGATATCGCCAACGGGCATCTTTCAGCCCTGCAACTGCTCCTGTCCGGTAAAGCCGCCAGCTTCGATGTCTTCAACCTCGGCGGCGGAATCGGGATAAGCGTTTTGGAAGTATTGAACGCGCTTGCCCGCGCATCCGGCAAAACGGTGCCGCACCGCGTTGTGGGCCGCCGCGCTGGCGACGCCGGGCATCTTGTCGCCTCTCACAAGAAGGCCGAGGAAATCTTGGAGTGGAAACCGGCGCATTCCGGCATCGATACGATTATTTCCTCCGCATACCGATGGCACACTAACCGGAAATATTGATTCCATTTTTCTTATCTATTAACGCGGGCCCGTGGTTCATCGGACATCCGGCGATATTGTCATATGGTGACCAGCCCAGGCGCGGTTGAATATTTCATTTTACAATCCCGCAATTTTTCTGGTAGTATTCACCCTCTCAAGGAGTTCAAAACACCTTGGGATAGCCGTGTTTTTCAGTTGTTTGGTGTGGGCCGCTAGCTCAGCTGGTAGAGCAACGCCCTTTTAAGGCGTGGGTCGCTGGTTCGAACCCAGCGCGGCTCACCAATAAACTGCAACGTAATCAATGCGTTAAGACAATAAGTTCCACTGAAAAATATGCCCAGACTATGCCCAACTTAACTTACGCTACTGATCGCTATTCCTGGTGCTGTTAACCGCTCAGGCAGATTTGGGCGGCAACTTGACAATAGCGATCCAAAACTCCTCGATGGAGCGTACAACGCGGACGAACTGATCGAGATCAACCGGCTTGGTGATGTACGCATTCGCGTGCAGTTTATATGTCCGTAAAATGTCTTCCTCGGCGGACGAGCTGGTAAGAATGACGATGGGAATAGTCTTTAATTTTTCGTCCACCTTGATTTCGGCCAAAACCTCGCGGCCATCTTTGCGGGGTAAATTGAGATCCAACAGGATCAGGTCGGGACGCGGCGCTTTTTCGAAAGCTCCCCTCCGGCACAGAAAATCCATTGCTTGTATCCCGTCGCTTACGACGTGGAGGCTGTTGATCATCTTTATGTCTTCCATTGCCAGCCGCGTAAGCTCGGCATCGGCGGGATTATCCTCGACAAGCAGAATATTGATGGAATCGGCATTCATTCAGCGTCCCCTTTCTCTACTAACCGGAACCTGTTTTGGGCGGAAGCTTGACATTGGCGGTCCAGTATTCACCAATGGAGGCAACCGTGCGGTAGAACTGATCAAGATCGACCGGCTTGGTAAGATAGCCGCTCGCTTGAAGGTGGTAGGTGCGCAAGATGTCTTCCTGCGCGGATGACCAGGTTAGAATAACTACGGGAATATCCTTTAATGCTTCGGTGGCCTTGATCTCGGCCAACAGTTCACGGCCGTCCATGCGGGGCAGGTTGAGATCGAGCAGGATCAGGTCGGGACGCGGCGCACCCCTGAATTCGTCCCGATGGTGCAGAAAATCCAAAGCTTCCACCCCGTCGCTTACGACATGAAAACTGTTAATCATCTTTGCGTCTTCCAGAACGATGCGCGTGTGCTCCGCGTCGGCGGGATTATCTTCAACCAATAGGATATCGATGGCATCGGCTTTCATGTCAGTGCTCCCTCCGGCTTGTGCTGTCCCTTGCTTATTGTAAACCAGAATGTAGCGCCCTTGCCAAGCTCCGATTCAACCCATATCCTGCCGCCGTGGCGTTCCACCACTTTTTTCACCAGCGCCAGGCCGATGCCCGTTCCCGCGTACTCGCGTTGGGTGTGGAGCCGCTGAAAGACGACGAAAATCCTATCGAAATATTTGGGATCGATGCCGATGCCGTTATCGCGCACCCAAAAAGTCCATTCTTTGTTATCCTCCGCCGTGCCGATATGAATATGCGGGGACGTGGCGCCATGAAATTTGACGGCGTTGACGAGGAGATTCTGGAATACCTGCATCATCTGCATCTCGTCGGCGACGATATCGGGCAGTTTGTCGCGGGTGATGGTGACATCGGCGTTTTGGATTTTCTGCGATGCGATAAGACTATCGACCAGATCCTCGGTGCGCACCGGGGTAAATGGTTTGCCGCGCGAACCGACGCGCGAAAAATTCAGGAGGTCGTTGATCAGGGTTTGCATCCGGCGCGCCGCATCGGTGACGAAATTGATGTACATGTCCGCCTTTTCGTCCAAAAGCGATTTGTAGCGTTTATCCAAAAGCTGAACATAACTGGTGATCGTGCGGAGCGGCTCCTGCAGGTCATGCGATGAGACGTAGGCGAACTGCTCCAACTCCTTGTTGGAACGTTCCAGCATATCCGATTTATGTTGTAACTCCTCCATGATTACCTGGGCGCGCGTCTCGGCTTCCCGCAATTGGCTCACGGTTAGCTTATGTTCCTCGATTTCTTCTTTCAGTTGGCGGGTGTTCTCCTCGATATTCGTCAGCATCGCATTGAAGTTTTCGGCCAGGATGCCGGGTTCGCCGGAAAATGCGGGGGCGCGGACGGCGGACTCGCCTTGTCCCGCCCGGCGCGCCAATTGGGCCAACGTCTCGATAGGGTGGGCCAGATTCTTTGCAATTCCAGCGGCGACCCAAAGGAAGATGCCCGCCAGAAAAAGATAGACAGCGACGAAGTAGCTGACCAGAAGGGTTGTTTCGGCATAAATATCGGCAGTCCTTCTCTTTATGACAAAACCCCAAGCATCCTGCTCGCTGATGGGAATATGGCGGTAGGCCGCCAACACGCCTATCCCACGGTAATCGATGACTTTTTTTATCCCCTCTTGGCCTTTGACGCCTAGCGAGATGGGCAACTGCGGCGCCGCGGTGGTAATGGCCTGGGCAACTGGTTTGGTACCCGCATCCTTGGCGCTCATGGCCGCGAAAATCGTCAAATCATTGTTAGCAAATAACACTTCCGCCCCTTCGCCCACTCTCCGGGCTATTCCCAGGATTGGAGCGATAGCTTCTTCGGCATGGATCTTAAAAATCGCGGCGGCGACCGGCCTCCTGTCGCGCGCTGAACGAATGGGGTAGGCAAAATATATCCAATATCTCTTATCCGCATCCTGCAGCATATTTATATAAGGTTTTCCGGTTTCAACCGGCTCCGTTACGGTCGCATCGAACAGTACGGTCAACCCCTCTCCATTGAGCACAGTGCTTGCCACAATTTTCTTTGTGCCGGCATCGACAATTTGGATAGATTCGTAAGCGGGATGGGCCATAAATAACAGGCGAATCCGTTGGTCAAGATCGGCATATTCGGGAAGCTTCCTAAGCGCGGCCAAATTGGGGCCTTTTTTGCCGGAACTGCCCATGAAACGGCTGAGTTTTTCGGCCGCATTTTTAATCGCGGGATTTTCAGCAAGCACGGTGGCGTTTCCCCTGCGTTCATCGAACCAGCTTACAAGGCGGTCTTTCGCCATGTCGGCTCCGAGCGAAAGGGTTCTCGCGTTTTCATTTTCTATCTGATGATAGATGCCGCGGTAACCGGAATAGGGCATCCCAAAAAGCTGAATGAGAAGCGTGACGGTAAGCATAAGGCCGAGGATGGCGGTAAAAGATGCGATAAGCTTCGTGCGGTAGGAATGCAGGATGCCCCTCCGGGGCCGGGTGTCATTCGCAGGTGCTCCTTCCATGATCCTTCCACTCCTCCTGTCCCTTGATTATACCACCATCAACGCGCCGAACACGGCGATGCCGGTATGCGCAAATGCCTCAGTTTGAACTCAATGTTTGAATGAAGCATGGGATTGCTTCGTTAACACCCGCAATGTCCGCCGGAAAGCGGGATGCAGGTTAATCCCCTTTGGCCTTTTCCAGCTTCAGCAACAGGCGGATAACCTGTTGGGTTTCCACAGGCGCTTTGCGGTACGCTTCCACAAGCCCCCTGTCAGCGGGCGCCATGGGAGGGCCATATTTTTTTTGAACATCCGCCACCGCCTTTGAATATTGATCCGGGTTGCGTCCCGTCAAAATCCAATCCACCGTGACAAACCCGCGCGCGGCGATCCAAAAAAGGTAGTTGGGCGGCGGATACGCCATCCCCCGCTCGCATCGGGAAACCATGTCCTGCGATACGCCCGCCTCGGCGGCCGCGGCTTCCTGCGAAACGTCACCCCGCAGTTTTTTGAGGCGGCTTCCCACCTCGGCCAAGTTCACCGCTCCAGGCACCACACCCCCGCTACGCACATGCAATTAAATACTTCTTGACTTTTACGCATGCATGCGTTTTACTCCACCACATGGAACACCGTTCGGTTTTATTATTACTACCTGCACACCCCCGCCGGCTATCCATGAACAACCGCAGGGGACGGGGTAAATTATATACTTTATTTTCCATCATTCATAACCATGTCCGCCAAACCAACCATCCGGGAGAAATACGATGATGGAAACATTTAAGGATCGGCTCAAGACGCTCATGGGAATGCAGCGGCCTTACACCTTCGCGCGGAAATGCGGCATTGAAAAAGGGCTTTTCCAGAATTACTGGCAAAAGGGGAAAATTCCCACCTATGAAAACCTGCTAAAATTGCAAAGGGGCACCGGTTGTTCCATCGACTGGCTTCTCACCGGCCAGATACCCTCACTGGAAGGAAGAGTTGATAAACTGCGGTTTGTCGATTCCGGCGCTGAAACCGGCGCCCGCCAACGCCGCCTTGTCAGCGCCACATTGGCGCTGCGTAAAATCTACCTGGCCGCCGCTGAACGGGATATCGAGGCTGTTGAGCTGCTATTGAACTGCTTATTGCGGCAAGCCAAACGCCGCTAACCCCGGCATGTAAGGCTCAATCGATATTTTTTATGCGACATGACTTTTGTGATACCTATCCACCTTCGGTTATACGCTATATTTACCTTGAAGATATTGCTCACCCTTTATAAGGAGGATTACCTAATGGAAAAAATAACGCTGTCAGAACGCATTCAGTTTAACCCTATGTTCCAACCGCAGATACTCCGCAACGCGAATGGCCTCAAGGTGCCGCTGATTTGCATGCAGCCCGGCCAATTCATCCCTCCTCACCCGGGCGGTACCGGGGTCTTTTACATCGTCAAAGGCAAGGCCACCATGGCGATAGAGGGAAAAGACGTCACGGTATCGGCTGGCGATATGATTTTCATCGAAAAGGGTGAAACCCGCGGCATTCAAGCGGTGGAAGAACTGACCGCCTTCGCCGTCCACTTTACCGGCTGACCGCTTTTTTCCGCAAAAAAACGCGCTAGGGAACGGTCTCGACGCGCACCATGTTGGGCGCGGTGGGGCCGTCCATCCGCATACCGGAGACCAGCACCACCCTGTCGCCCTGCTGCACCAGTCCGCGCCGTTTGAGCTGCGCGAGCATACCGGGCAGGCTTTGCGCGATCTCCTTGCCGAATTTCTGCAAGAACGGCACGGCGCCGCGCACCAGCGCCAGCTTGCGCAATGTATAGTCGTAACGCGTGAAAGCGAAAATCGGCGTATTGGGGTGCAAAACGGCGATCTGCTTCACCATGTATCCGCTATCGGTCACCACCACGATGCCGGCGGCGTCCAGGATGTCGGCCAAACTCACGGCCGTGCGCGCAATGGCATGGTTCACCGCGATAACATTCTCCCGGGAAATATCCCAGGAGCGGGTTCTGGACTTATCATGCTGATAGCGTTCCATCTCCATCGCCGCGCCGGCCATCACCCGCACGCACTCTTCGGGATAACGCCCCACGGCCGTCTCGCCCGAAAGCATCAACGCGTCCGCGTACGAATGCACCGCCCCGCTTACATCCGAAATGTCGGCGCGCGTGGGCCGAGGGCTGTTCAGCATCGATTCCATCATTTGGGTCGCGACAATTACCGGCTTCCCCGCGGCGCAGCATTTGTGGATTATATCCCGCTGGATCACGGGCACCTGCACCAGCGGCATTTCAACGCCAAGGTCGCCGCGCGCCACCATCACCGCGCCGGTGACTTCGATAATCGCGTCGATATTCCGCACTGCCTCGTGCCGCTCGATTTTCGCCACGACCTCGGCATGCGAACCGGCGCGGGCTATCAGCTTTTTAATCCGTAACACATCGGCGGCTTCGCGCACGAACGAAAGCGCCACATACTCCACCCCTTCCGCCATGCCCACCTTGAGATCGCGTAAATCTTTGGCGGTGACCGGGTCGGCGCTGATGGAAGCCTCCGGCAGATTGATCCCCTTTTTGTTTTTTAAACTGCCCCCGTTCAACACCGTGGCGCGGACGATGCCCCCTTTTTTATCGATAACCTGCAGGGCCATCTTGCCGTCATCCAGCAACACGCGGTTACCCTTTGCCACATCGTCATAAAATCCTTCATACTGGACGGGGATGAAGGAACCATCGCTTGTGGCGCGGGTAACTTTCATGTTTACCTCTTTGCGGTCACGCAATATCATTTCTCCGGCGTCGAATTCCCCCACGCGGATTTTGGGGCCGCCCAGATCGAGCAGCACGGCGGCATGGTAACCAGCCTTAGCCGAACCTTTGCGGACGTTGCGTATCTGCCGGCGGATCTCCTCCGGAGATGCGTGTGAAGAATTGATGCGAAAAACGTTCGCCCCGGCGGCGATCAGCCGTTTGACGGCGGCGGGACCATCGGAAGAAGGTCCCAGTGTGGCGACGATTTTTGTATTTTTTAACACGCTCATACCGCATTCCTCCCCGGGTTCAAGGCATAGCAAAAGAGACTGTCACCCGCTTAAGTGTAACCCAAAAACCAACGTTCCGGCAAAAAGGAGTTACAGCTGGGCGCCGAACCGTTTTAAGGGAAAGGAGAGGAAAAAGAAAACGATGTTCACCAGCACGATGGCCGCGCCGCCGGGGATATTGCCATAAAATGAAAAGGCCATTCCGGCGATCACCGAAAGTATCCCAAGCAACGCCGCAATCGCCATTGTAACGCGGAAACCGCGGCCGAGCTGGATGGCGGTGACCGCCGGAATAATCACCAGCGCCGAAGTGAGGAGCATCCCGGCTATCTTGATGGTGAGCACCACCGCCACCGAGGTGAGCAACGCGAGCAACGTATTTATATAACCGGTATTCACGCCGGAAACGGCGGCGAACTCTTCATCGAAGGAAACCGAAAGCAACGACCGGTGGTAATACATCATGATCCCCGCCACCGCGACCGAAAATGCGGCCGAAAGGTACATCTCCCCCGCGCTGATGGCCAGGATGTTGCCGAACAGATAGCTGAAAATATCGACGTTAAAGCCGCCGCCATACGATGCGAGAATGATCCCCCCCGCCACTCCGGCGGCCGACACCATGCCGATAGCCGCATCGCCGTAAAGCCGCGCCCGTTGCGCCAGCTTGAGAATGCCAAGCGAGCTGGCCATCACCACGGGGATCGCCACGAACACCGGCGTTGCCCGCAGAAGCAGCCCCACCGCAACGCCGAAAAAGGAAACATGCGCCAGACCATCGCCGATGAGCGACAACCGGCGCAACACCAGCACCACCCCCAGCATGGAGCAGATCACGGCCACGCAGCAGCCGGCCACCAGCCCGCGCCAGACAAAACCATACGATAAAAATTCAGCCATACCCTTCAATCGTGCCGGTGGCAGATCACATGCTGGCTGTATTCGCCGAAATACTTCTTCATATCGCCCGATCCGCAGAAATCGTTGAAACCGCCGTGGAAGACCACTTTTTTGTCGAGGTAAAGCATTTGGGATGCGTATTTGCCGATGGTGCCGATATCGTGCGTTACCAGCACCACCGTTGTTTTCAGATCGCGGTTGATGGATTCGAGAGTGGAATAAAACCGTTCCCGCGTTTCGGGATCGAGCGCGGTGGTGGGCTCGTCCAGCAGGAGAATGGCGGGACGGCCGGCGATGGCGCGGGCCAGCAGCACCCGTTGCAACTGCCCGCCCGAAAGCTCGCCGATCAACTTTTCTTTAATACCGCCAATATCCAGCAGGCCGAGCGCATCCTCCACCGCCGCGTTTTCGGCCGCGCGCTCCATCTTGCGCGAAAGAAGCCCCAACGCCACGACCTCACCCACCGTCGCGGGAAAATACGGATTGAAATGTGAAATCTTCTGCGGCAAATAGCCGATGCGGGGCCACTCGCCGAACCCGGCGCGCTTTTGACCGGAAAAATACACCTCTCCGGCGGCGGACGGCGTAAGGCCGAGCATCGCTTTTATCAGCGTGCTCTTCCCGCTACCGTTCGGACCCACAAGCCCCAGATAGGCGCCCTTAGCAACGCTGAAGGTAATATCGTCCAGAGCCACGCGGTTGTTGTATCTAACGGTAAGCCCCGTCACGGCGATAGCGCTGTTTTGGATGTCCATCACTGCTTCCCCGCACAGCCGCCGCAAAAACCGTTTACCTGCAGGACATGCGACGTGACGGTTCCCTTAATCCGGCGCTTGATATCTTTTTCCATCTCGCGCACCGCGCAGACCGGAAGATCCTCCACCATACGGCACTCCATGCAAACAAAGTGGTGATGGTGCCCCGCTTTGGGGCAGAAGTAGTAGTAGAGCTGCCGGTTGGAATGCAGCACTTTTGAGATGACGCCGTGGCGCTCCAGCTCTTCCATGTTGCGGTATACCGTTGGAAGGCCGAGGCTTTTAAATCGGCGCCTGATCTTTCTCCAGACCTCTTCGGGGCTCAGATAACGGTGCTCTTCTTCTAAGACCGCCAGCAAAGCCAACCTCTTAGGCGTGGCTTTCAGCCCGAGGTTTTTAAGGAGCGCCAGGTAATCGGTGGTTGTTTTCATAAATAGAAATGATTTCCATTTATACCGCTCTCCATTCAAATAGTCAATCTATGAGCGAAAGTAATCCGGCTCGTTGCCCGGTTTCCATTTGATGTTGCAACCCATGCCGGGGCGCTGTTCGCCGGTGATTTCACTGCCGGCCAACACGGCGTCCAATGCATGACGCAGGTCAATGCCCGTAACCGGGATGTTGTTGCCGGGGCGGCTGTCATCCATCTGTCCCCGGTAAACAAGCTTTTGGTTTCCGTCGAAAACGTAAAATTCCGGGGTGCAGGCGGCGCGATAGGCCTTCGCCACCGCTTGCGTCTCGTCGAACAAATAGGGGAAAGCGTAGCCCGCCGCTTTGGCCTCTTTTGTCATGTTGGCGGGGCTGTCATCGGGATATTTCTCCGCGTCGTTGCTGTTTATGCCAACCGCCGCCACCCCTTTGGCCATGTACTCCTTCGTCAGCGCGGCCAGCGCTTTGCTAACGTGTTTGACATAAGGGCAGTGGTTGCACATAAAAATGACCAGTAACGCTTTTGCGTCTTTAAAATCTTCCAAAGAAACGATGCGCCCTCCGGCGTCCTTTAGCGAAAAAGACGGCGCCTTTGTGCCGAGCGGCAACATTGTGGAAGCGGTAAGAACCATGCTCTCCTCCCTGGTTGCGTTATTTCCCTAACAGTTCCATCATCTTTACCGGATCGGTGACCGGCATCGCGCAGGTGAAATTGCGGCAGACATAAGCGGCGGCTTCGCCGTCAACCGGCGCCAACCCTTTTGTGTAGGGAGCGATAGCTGCCAGCTTCGCGGCCTCATCCTTCCCGGCGAACAGCACAATTTGGCGCGGCGCGAATGGAACATGTAATGGCTTGAGCAACGCGGCGGCGTGCTCGGCATCCCCCGGCGAAACGATAACCACTTCGGCGCACGGCCCCAATGAAAAATCGAGGGCGATCATGGAGAAACTGTATGCTTCCGGATTCTTGGCGAACGCGCCGCCAAAGGCCGCCAACACTTTATCGGCATGGCGGGCGTACGATTCATCGCCGGTGAAACGGGCAAGGCGCAAAAGGTTCAGCGCCGCCACCGCGTTCCCGCTCGGCAGGGCGCCGTCGTAAATTTCCTTGCGGCGCGCCAACAACGCCTCGTCCCCGGCGGGGGTGAAATAAAAGCCGCCCGCCTCATCGGCAAATAGGCGGAGCATTGTATCGGCCAGCTCTTTCGCCGCAAGAAGATATTTGGGATCGAACACCGCTTCGTACAGCTCGATAAGCCCCCACGTGAGAAAAGCGTAATCATCCAGATTGCCCGGAATGTCCGCCGCGCCCTTGCGGCAGCGGTGCAAAAGCGTGCCATCGGGACGCCGCATGGTGTGCAAAATAAAATCGGCCGCCCTCACCGCCTCCCGCGAAAAGCTGGCATCGCCAAACACCCGCGCCCCCATTCCGAGCGCCGCCAACGCCAAGCCGTTCCAGTCGGTTAATATTTTATCGTCCAATAACGGCGGCACCCTTTTTTCACGCGCATTGAACAGCCGGATGCGGGCGGTCTCCAGCCGCGCCTTCAGCATCATCGGATCGATATCGATCAGGGCGGCATACTCTTCCACCGTTTTGGGAAGGTGGGGAATATTCACGCCGGTCAGCGCCCCACCCGCCTCATCCGCGTAGTTGCCGTCTTCGCGCATGTGGAAAAGGCCGTTGATCAGCCCCCCTTCTTCCACACCCAGCGCGCCGGTCACTTCACTGGTGCGCCAGACATAAAATTTCCCCTCCACCCCTTCGCTGTCGGCATCTTCGGCGCTGTAAAAAGCTCCTTCCGGCCCCGCCATCTTCCGCAGAATATAGCTCAACGTTTCGCCCGCGGTCCGGGCAAAAAGCGGATTACGCGTAACTTGGAATGCTTCGGTATACGCGATGGCGAGCAACGCCTGATCGTAGAGCATTTTCTCGAAGTGCGGCACAAGCCACCGCCGGTCGGTGCTGTAGCGGTGAAAGCCGAACCCGATCTGATCGTACATACCGCCGTGCCGCATCGCGGTGAGCGTCTTTTCAACCATTGCCAACGCCCCCGGCTCGCCGGTTCGTTTCCAATATCGAAGCAGGAACATCAGGTTATGCGGAACCGGAAACTTTGGCGCACGCGAAAAACCGCCATACTCAGCATCATAGGTGGCGGCAAAATTTTTATAGGTTTCGCGCAGCAGCCCCTCTTCCACCGCGCCGGACTGGCTGGCCGCCGAGTGCCGCCGCAGCCCTTCCGTCACCTTTTCGGCTGATTCGGCCAATTTGCCGCGATGATTTTTCCAAAGTTCGGCGATACGTGGCAGCAAATCCATCATCCCCATCAGACCGTGCGCGGCATGCTTGCCGATGTAGGTGGCGGCAAAAAACGGCTTTTTCTCCGGCGTCATGATGATGGTGAGCGGCCAACCGCCCGCGCCGGTCAACATCTGGCATACGGTCATGTATACGCCATCGATGTCGGGACGCTCTTCCCGGTCCACCTTGATGGCGACGAACGATTGGTTCAAAAGGCGCGCCACCTCTTCGTCTTCAAACGATTCCCGCTCCATCACATGGCACCAGTGGCAGGTGGCGTATCCGATGGAGAGAAACACCGGTTTGTCCTCGCGCGCCGCCTTTGCAAACGCCTCCTCCCCCCACGGGAACCAGTCGACCGGATTATGCGCGTGTTGCAGCAGGTAGGGGCTTTGTTCTTTTGAAAGGCGGTTTGTATGCTCGCTCATGCGGCAATTATCCCCCATATCGGAGGAACGCGGAATGCCAAAAAAAGAACGTCAGATGTGGATAGGCGGAGGAGGAGGCTGTTCGGCCAGCTTTTGAAGCCCCATCAGTTGGCGGTATGCGGCGAAGGTGGCGATATAGGTGACCGGCAAGGTTACCAACAGGCCGATGATAAGACAAAGTGCGCCAAAGATGTTCAACAATCCCATCGCGCCTATAAAGAAAATGAAGCCGGTCGTATCCTGCCGCACAAGTTGGCGGCTCGCTTCCATCGCCTGCCAAAAGCCGAGTCCCCGGTCGACGATGAACAGAAAGGTAAACAAATACCATGCCGACGCGATAATACCGGGAATGATAAGCAGAATGAACCCGATGAGGGTAAAAAATGTGACGGCAAGATAGGCGGCCACCGCCGGAAGGAAATACTTAAACCCCTCAAACAAACGCCATACGTTAAAATACCGGCCAAGCGCCATGTCGACGGCAACCAGGTAGAACCCGATAGTAAGAGGCCCGGCGAGTAAAAGCCCCCCTAGCGGGATTTGGGAGGCGATGCCAAGTACCAAGGCATAAATGGCGGTGACTAGAATAAATACCAGCGGCTCCGTTTTAAAAATCCGCCACCCTTCGCGTATCCAGCCGGCGGTGTCCACCACTCCGTGCGGCCGCGCCGCCAATGGTTCGGCCGTCCTGATTTCCGGCATCGGCCCTGTTTGATCTTCCGTCATGCCCTCACCGCCGCTTCTTTTTCTTCTTTGGCGCGCTCCGGACTTTATCCGCGGAATTTGCCTTCCCCTTGGACACGCGCTTAAAAACATTTTTGAGCACCGTGTCCACCGTCCGGGCCGGAATGAACGTCAGGTTCTTTTTGACGTAATCGGGAATGTCTTGCAGATCGGGCATATTCTGCTCCGGTATGATGACCGTGGTTATTCCGGCCTGCATGGCGGCAAGCGTTTTCTCTTTAAGGCCGCCGATGGGAAGCACCCTGCCGCGCAATGTGATTTCGCCGGTCATGGCAACGTCGTTTCGAACCGGTTTGCCGCTTAACGCACTTGCCAGCGCCACGGCAATGGTAATGCCGGCGCTGGGGCCATCCTTCGGAATCGCCCCGGCGGGGACGTGAATATGAATGTCGCTGTTCGTGAGGGTGTCGTTGGCGATTCCCAGTTTCGGGGCATTCGCGCGGCAATAGCTGTAGGCCGCCTGCGCCGATTCGCGCATTACTTCGCCCAGCTTGCCGGTAATGATGAGATTCCCTTTGCCCCGCATGGTCGTTACTTCGATATGCATGATCTCGCCGCCGAATGGCGTCCACGCCAATCCGGTGGCAACTCCCAACTGGGCCTTTTCCTTTTCCTCTTCCCGTAGAAAGCGCGCGGTGCCAAGATACTTGTTCACATTGCCGGCGGCAATCTTGACGGGGCCGTTCCCTTTTCCTTCAGCCACGGAAAGCGCAACCTTGCGGCAGACGGTGGCGAGTTCGCGTTCCAGATTGCGCAATCCCGCTTCCCTCGTGTAATTGTTGATTATGGCACGGATGGCGTCGTCACCGAACTTGATATGCTTGGGGCTGACGCCATTGGCCTCCATTTGGCGCGGCACGAGGTATTTTTTCGCTATCGACAATTTTTCCTCTTCGGTATAGCCGGAGAGCGTCAGTATCTCCATCCGGTCGCGCAACGGCCCGGGTATCGGCTCCGCCGAGTTCGCGGTGCAGATGAACAACACCTTCGACAGGTCGAACGGCACGGCGATATAGTGGTCGGTGAAGGTGCAGTTCTGCTCCGGGTCGAGCACCTCCAGCAAGGCGGAGGCGGGGTCGCCGCGGAAATCCATGCCAAGCTTGTCGATTTCGTCCAGCATCACCACCGGGTTGTTGGATCCGGCGGTCTTGATCCCCTGAATGATCCGGCCCGGAAGCGCGCCGATGTAGGTGCGCCGGTGGCCGCGTATTTCCGACTCGTCGCGCATGCCGCCCAGAGACATCCGGACGAACTTCCGCCCCAACGCGCGGGCAATAGATTTGCCGAGCGAAGTCTTGCCGGTGCCCGGAGGGCCGAGGAAACAGAGTATCGGCCCCTTCATCTCTTTTTTCAACTTCGCCACACCGAGATATTCGAGAATGCGTTCCTTGATTTTCTCAAGGTCGTAATGGTCGTCATCCAGCACCTTTTTCGCCTTCGGAATGTCGATGGCATCGGCGGTGCTTACCGACCACGGCAGATCGATAAGCCAATCGAGATACGTGCGCGCTGTGGTGGCTTCAGCCGATTCGGCATTCATCCGGGCAAGCCGGGAGAGCTGCTTGCGCGCCTCCTTTTCCACCGCTTCGGGCATCATCGCCTTGGTGATTTTTTCTTCCAACTCGGCGGCTTCCGCCCCCCGGTCATCGGAATCACCCAGCTCTTTCTGTATCTGCCTCAGTTGTTCGCGCAGAAAATATTCACGTTGCGCTTTGGTAAGCTCGTCGTGGGCCTGGGTTTGTATTTTTTCCTGTATGGAAAGTAATTCCAGCTCGCGGCCAAGCAGGTCGCTGATCTTCGCCAGGCGCTTAAGGGGAGAGGCGGTTTCAAGCACGGCCTGGGCGTCTTCCACCTTCAGCCCCAGATTGCTCGCCACCAGATCGGCCAGCTTGCCCGGCTCCTCGATGCTCTCGGCCACCGCGAGAATATCCGGCGATATAATTTTCCCCTTTTCCAGCATCTTTGCCAAATGCTCTTTCACCGCGCGAACCATCGCTTCGGCTTCCATGCTGGGAACCTTTTCCTCGCTCTCTTCGGCGAACTGCTCCACCCGCACTTTCATGAACGGTTTTTGTGAAACGAATTCCAGGATGGCGGCTTTGGCCAATCCCTGAACCAATATCTTCACCCGCTGATCCGGCATTTTCACCATGCGGACGACCGTCACCACCGTCCCGACTTTGTAAATGTCTTCCGGCGCGGGGTCGTCCTTTCCCTGATCCTTCTGCGCCACCAGCAACATCATCCGGCTTGTCGCGAGCGCTTCATTGACGGCGTTTATTGACAACTCCCGGCCTACATACAGCGGCAAAATCATGTATGGAAAAACCACGATGTCCCGTACCGGGAGCAGCGGCAAAAACTCCGGCACTTTTAATTCCGGCTGGCCGTTTTCCGCCATCCGATCCGCTTCTTTTCCGATATCACTCATGTATGCGCACCTTTATGGTATGTGTGGGTTTTCTTCTCTCCGGGACTTTGGGCAGCGTGAGCGCCAAAATACCGTTTTTGCATTCCGCTTCAATGTTTCGCTGATCCACCGCCGCGCCCAACGCGAATGTTCTTTTAAAGGGACCGAACATCCGTTCAGCGCAGTGAAATGCCGCCGCTTTCCCGTGCACCGCGGGTTCCTTTTTTACCCCTTCGATGGTGAGGATGTCATTATCCACGGTGACGCTGACGTCTTTCGGGTTCACCCCGGAAAGCTCCACTTCGACGTGGATCGTATTATCGTCTTCATGAATATCCATCGCCGCGAAGCCTATATCGCGCAGATAACCATCGGCAATGTTGATGGGAGCTTCGCCGATATATTTTGGACGAAAGGCGACATCTTCCCCACGGCCCGCCTTCTTTTTTTCTTTCCTGTCCCGTTCACCCATCACATCTAAAAGTCTACCATATCAACAGAAACGTTTTTTGACAGATTGCGCGGCCCGCACGGGGGGAAAAAGATGGCGCTGAACGTATAGATACCGCCTCGATAAGGCAACAGCCGCGGCCATGAGCATCCGCACCAGACCGAAAGCCGTTATTAATGCAAAAGAATTATTCGAATTCCTTCTTGATGCGGTCGAGGCTGGCTGGATCGGCGTGATCCAGTTCATATACCCGGGCATTCACGGCAAAAAGAAACACCGCCGCGTGTACGCTTTCGCGCAACCCCGCGTACCCGGTCAGCAGCCGCCCGCGCAACAAGCAATGATAAGCACACAACAGGAACGGTGCGAGAAACAGGTGCCACGCCGCCGTAAACGCGTTCACCCGGCGGCCAGCGGCGCGCACGGCGGCGGCGCGGGACTCTATACGCTCTTCGAAACCGGGGGTGAAAAAAGATGAACTATCCACGGCGGGCATAGAGGGGTTAATCCCTCTTGCAATAACGCGCGCGCTGCCAAACCGCGATGGAAAAGAGAATGGCAACGATCCAAGTGACGGCAAGCCCGATCTTTCGGGTCCGCAATTCCTTCATCATCCGTTCCACCTCGCTGGTAACAGAACTGCTGACCTGTTTCACGGCGTCCCCATCGGCCTTCACCGCCGCCATGTTGAGCGAATGTGCGGTGGTCCGCATTCCTGTGTACATTTTTCTGGCTTTGGCCAGATTCGACTTAAGTTGAGTGGTCTCAAAACCCGACCCGCTCCACTGCTCCATCCCCTTCATCGCGTTTTCCGCCTTATCCAGCTCGGCCTTGGCGCCGGTGATTGCTGAAAAAAGACCGGTGGCCGTTTCCATTTGCGCCGAATTTTTCTGGTGGCAGGCCTCGCAGTTGATATAGCCGCGCGTGGTGAATTTATCGCTGGTGGGACGCAAGATGCCGTGGTTGCTGTGGCAGTCGATGCAGAGCGGCTTGCCGGTATCCTGCGCGGCCACCCAGTGCCGGCTTTTCTTGTACGCATCGGCCTGTTCAATATGGCATTCGGCGCACACAAAACGGGTCGCCATCTGCTGCGGTTTTTGAATACCGTGATTGCTATGGCAGTTCACGCATGTGGGCACGCCGGGATCGTGCCGTTGAAAATACGCTTGGCCGTGCACGCTCCCTTTATAAAGCTCGGCCTGGTTATAGGGGATTTTGCGTTTTTCCATGACCGCTTTGTCGCTATGACACTTGCCGCAGGTCTTCACCACATTCGCGCGGTTGACCGAAGCGAGCGGATCATCTATTTTTCGTATCTCGTGCTTGCCATGGCAATCGACGCAGGTGGCCGATTCGATGTCGTGCTCGGCCATTTTTTTTCCATGCACCGAACCCGAATAAAGGTCGAACTGGTCGGTGCGCAGGTTGTACTGCCGCATTCTCAGCGGATCGGCGTGACATTTTGCGCATAATTTGGCGATTTCCTGCCGCGGGGGACGCGGTTTATAACCTTTGGTGGTCATCGCCTTTTCCGCATCGGCCGGATCGCCGCCGTGACAGTCCTGGCACATCACCCCCACTTTGGCGTGGGCGCTATTCGGCCATTCAAGGGCGGGGGCTTGAAATTCCCCATCAAGCTCGCGATGACAGGTGATGCAAACGTTATCGGTTTCCCCTTCGGAGGCATATGCTGAAAATACCGAAACGGCCACGATCACCGCGGTTAACAGGACCAGCCTCTCTCCGCGTTTCGCGCGCCGCTTAAAATCCCCCAACCACCCTTGCATATGTCCTAAAGATATAATGTTTTACAACAACGGATGTTGCGACATCGCCTTGATTCTCTGGAACCTGCGCTCCACCTCAACGCGGAACTGTTCAACCAACGGTTTGTTTTCCGGTTTCAGCAAATGCTTGGTCTTCGCCATCTTCCCCAGCCATTCGGTTACATCCTTCTTTACCCCTTTTTCCTCGGGATCGTGGTTAAGCGTGGTAATGCCATGCTCCACCTCGTACAGCGGGAAGAAGTTGGTATCAACCACCAGCTGCGACAGATCGTTGCCTATTTCGTCCGGATGCCCCCAGTTAAGCGGGCAAACGGAAAACAGCTTGCCGAAAACCAACCCTTCGTTGCGGGCATACCACTGGGCCTTGGCCGCCTTGCGGATGAGATCCTTGTAATTGCCTTCGGTGGCCGTAAAGACATACGGGATATGCGTGGCGGCGAAAAGTTGCGCGCTGTCCTTGTGATGGAAGGTCTTACCCTGCTCCTTCGGGCCCACGTTCGATGTGGAAGTCTTGTGCCCCAGCGGCGTGGCGAACGACAACTGGTGGCCGGTATTCATGTATCCCTGGTTATCGTATTCCAAGACGATCATCTTGTGGTTGCGGATGGCGGTGCCGAGGGTCGGTCCCAAGCCGATGTCGAGGCCGCCGTCGCCGGTCACCATGATGAAGGTGATCTCTTCGCCGGCGGGTATCTCGCCGCGGCGCTGGCGTTCCTTGAACATTTCCAGCGCTCCCGAAAGCGTCGGCGCGCCGTTCTGGAACAAGTTATGGATATAGGTGATGTTGAACGCCGTGGATGGATACCCGGTGGTGACCACCATACCGCAGCCGGTGTGCCAGAGCATCACCACGTTGCCTTCGATCCCCTTAAGGAAGGTGCTTATATTCGGAAAAATGCCGCAGCCGGGACATGCGCCGTGGCCGGGAGCGATGCGGGTCGGCAGCTTGGTCAGTTCGCGCTGCTTCACCCCTTTCACCACCAGTTGGCCGGTCGCCGCGTCTTTGGTCACGCTGACGATGCCTGGGGTTGAGGCCGCCTTGCTGATCGGCGCGTTTTTCACCGGGATGCTGTACGACGGATCGCCCGGCTCCGCGCCAATATAGTCGTACCCCACGTCCACTTTGCCTTTGGCGGCAGCCGCAAGGGCCAGATTGAACATTTCAATGGCGTCGAGATCCAGGAAGTCTTTGCCTCCCAAGCCGTAAATGCGGCTCATCACAAGGGTCTTGTTGTTAGTATCGTCCTTGAGCGCGGACTTGGCGTCGAGCGTCATCGCGCCACCCTGCGCGCCGTACACATCGGCGCGGTCGGCCACCAAGAGGGCCTTTACATTCTTGCAGGCTTTGCGCAGTTCTTCCGCCGGGAACGGGCGCAACACGGTGGGATAAAGAACCCCCACCTTTTTCCCCTGCGCGCGCATCGTGTCGACCGCTTCCATGGCTGTGTCGGCGGCGGAGTTAAGAATGAGAATCGCCACTTCGGCGTCTTCCATCTTGTAGGTCTCGAGGCGGTTGTACCGGCGGCCCGAAAGCTTGGCCCACTCGTCGTACACCGCGTCGATAACGTTGACGGAAGCGGCCATCGCCAAGGAAAGCTGTTTCTTGTTGTTGATCTGGTCGGGATCGTTCATGTACGGTCCAAAGGTGGTCGGATTGTTCGGATCGACCGAGCTGTGAATGTACTTGAATGGTCCAACGAAATCCTGCAAATCCTTGTCGGCGGCGAAACGGTAGACGCGGCGCTTCTGGTGGCTGGTGAAAAACCCGTCGTTGGCGACGATGGCCGGAAGGCGGACGTCCATGTGCTCCGCCACTTTGGTGGCAACGGCGATCAGGTCATACGTCGCCTGCGGATCTTTGGCGCAAAAAATAACCCAGCCGAGATTGAGCGTGCTATAGAGGTCGCTGTGGTCGCCGCGAATATCGAGCGGGCCGGAAACTGACCGGCAAACGAGGTTCAGCACCATCGGCATCCGGGTGCCGGATTGCACCGGCAGTTGCTCGATGGAAAAGAGAAGACCGTTGGCGGAGGTGGCATTAAATACGCGGCCCCCCGCGGTGGAAGCGCCATAGCAAATGCCCGCGGCGCCGTGCTCGCCGTCGGCGGGAATCATGCGGACACCGTGCTTGCCATTGGCGAACATTTCATCGAGATATTCCGCCACTTCCGTGGACGGCGTGATCGGGTAATAACCCATCAGGTGGTAGTTGATTTGGGCGACCACCGTCGCGGCCATTTCGTTGCCGCTAAGGAAATCGACCACCTGTTCGACCGTTCCCGGTTTGACCGTCTTGATTTCGGATGTTGCCTGGCTCATGCGATCTCCTTTATGTCATTGACGTAACCGCTATCGATTACGGACTGTTTGACTTCGTATTCCACGTGGGTGGTGAGCGCCTCGAACTTGCAAATCTCGACGCAGCGCAGGCAGCCTTTGCAGTACTGGTAGTGGATTTTCTGGAGAACCATTTCGGGTTTTCCTTTTTTACCCACCTCTTCTTTCCACTCGAAGCAGTAATCGGGGCAGGTGATATCGCACTCGCCGCAACTGGTGCACTTGCTCCGATTAAGCACCGGCACGTAGCCGGAGCGTGAAGCGGAAAGATCCTTGAACATCGAGTTGCCCGCCGCCACAATAACGCCGCCAATCGGCTGGTTCAAATAGCCCAATTTCTGGCCGGAACGGGAAAACGGCGTCGGGCGGTACTTGCCATCATTCGCGAATTTTTTGGAAACATATTCGCTGGCCCCGCGCTCGAAGGTCTTGATATTGGCCGGGACGGTCTGCGGATATTTCTTGCCGAAAGTCTCGCGCATCATTTCCTTTAACGCGTCCTGGCTCAAAAAACCGGAGACCGCCGCCATGGTGCCCAGCAGCGCCGTGTTGACGCGGGTCTTCTCTTCCACCGCTATCTTCATGGCGTCCACCACCACCAGCGTTCCGCAGGCGAGGCCCAGGTAATCGCGCGCCGCGTCCACATCCTTGTGGGTGTTGAATATCACGATGGTTTCTTCCGTCACGCCGGAGAGCATGCCGGGCATTTTGGCGATTGCTTCAAGGAAAATCACCAGCATGTGGGGTTCGGTCACCGGCGCGTTCACGCGGACGTTTACATCCGGCGCGCAGAAGCGGACGAACGCGGAAACGGGAGAGCCTTTCTTTTCCGAACCATAGCTCGAAAAGTTGGATCCGTTATACCCCTGTTTCAAAACACCCGCCTCGGCAAGCATTTTGCCGGCGACGTTCGCGCCAAACCCGCCGATGCTGGCCATGCGGATTTCATAGAATCCCAATTTGTTTGTAATAGGCAACTTGTGCATTTCGTTCTCCCAACCCTGTATCAAAAACCCGAAGTTTTTATATTTCCCTGCGCCCCTCGATGGACTTAACCAATGTTATTTCATCCACATACTCTAGATCGCTCCCCACGGGGACACCACGGGCGATCCGTGTAACTTTCACTCCCAAAGGACGCAATACCTTTGCGAGATAAAGGGCTGTAGCCTCACCATCCACGGTTGGATTGGTGGCGACGATAACCTCTTTAATCGTAGCTGTTTTAACCCGTTTAAGCAACTGCTCAATCCGCAGGATTTCGGGACCGATGCCGTCCAGCGGCGATAGCGTGCCGCCAAGCACATGATAGAGGCCGTCATGGCCGCCGGTGCGCTCCAAAAGGGCGATATCCAGCGGCTGTTCCACCACGCAGATAATCGTTTTGTCCCGCTTGCCGGAAGTGCAGATTTCGCACGGATCCGCCTCGGTGATCGCGCCGCAGGTGGAGCAGAGTTTCACTTTCTCGACGAGATCGGTCAACGCGCGGGCCAACTGCGCCGCCCGTTGATCTTTGTCTTTGAGGAGCGCGTAGACGAGACGCTCGGCGGTCTTGCGGCCGACCCCGGGAAGTTTTTGAAACTCCTCGATCAGTTTTTTAACGGATGTGGATGATTCCATGGTGCGGCTAGTCTAGCATGTGGCGCACTTTGGAAAAGTTGGAAAATAACGAATCGGCGATGGACGGGTTCCCCGCCCCGCGACAGCAAAAAGCTCTTCCTCCAATTCGCCCTAATCGAACAGAAACGCCAAATTCTCCAGCCGCGCCAATTCTATCGCTCCAGAGGATAGTCATCCTTGAACTGGCCTTCGAATAATTTCTTGCCGTCCGCGCGGAATAACGCTCCCTGGCCATTTTTCTTGTCGTCCTTGAACTGGCCTTCGTACGCTTTATCGCCGTTCGCGCCGTATAAGATTCCCCTGCCATCGGCCTTGTTATCCTTGAACCAGCCTTCGTATAATTTTTTGCCGTTCGCGCCGAATAGGGCTCCCTGGCCGTTGGCTTTGTCATTCTTGAACTGGCCCTGGTATTTTTTACCGCCGTCCTTGTGGAAGAGAATTCCCTGGCCATCGAAATTGCCGCCCTTGAACTGGCCTTCGTATAATTTCCCGCCGTCCTTGCCGTAGTAAACTCCATGGCCGTTCTCGCAATCCCCCTCGCACTCGGCGGCCATCGCAAAAGTGCCCGCACCCGCGATGCAGAACATCATAACCAGCGCTGCCTTTACAATTCCCATGTCACCTCCCGAAATTAGTCCGCATTTCCCAAATGATATGCGCTCCCGTGAAAATAGTCCACCGCACGGCATCCCGGCTTTAAACCCGCCTATCCCTTAATCTAGGCGAGATCGCCGCGCTGTCAAAACGGGAAAATATCAGCACGGGAAAATATCAGCGTCATTGTCTTTCGATTGCACAACACCACCGCCGACAACGTAATAAACCGCTTGCGGCTCCCAAATTGTCTACCCTGCCAAATCCGGGTAGGCACGGCAATCCTGCCGTGCAATCGGCCCGCTGGGCCGAAGAAGAGAGCTTTGACAATATAGCTGGATGCCGGATCGGTGTCCGGCATGACAACGAAAACGGGAGCGGGTTAGAAAAGGCCGGGAAGGGAGAGGCCGGCGGCCCCCATCGCTTTGGAGAGTTCTTCCTTCAAAGCGGCTTCGGCTTTTTTCAGGGCGGCGTTGGCGGCTTCGGCGATCAGCGCTTCAATGGGGAGGCCGGATGCCGCGGCGCGTTCATGGTTAACGGTGATGGAGACGATTTGTTTGTCGCAACTGGCGACGACGCGCACCGCGCCGTTGGCCGATTCGGCTTCCACCGTTTGGTTTTTCATTTTGGCGCGGGCTTCATCCATCCCGGCTTTCATTTTCTGCGCTTTTTGCAGCATATCCCCCAACGCCCGCATCAGCGCTCCTCCTCAAACGCGGGGGTGCCGTCAAACATATCCATCGCCTTTTGGATTATCGGTTCATTTTGCATCTGCCGCCGCATGGCGTTATCCATCGGCGGCTTTTTCACCACCGCATCCTTCAACATCGTCTTGGGAACCGCGCTGAAAGCGACGGCCATCCGCCGCCCGGCCGCCGATTGCAGCGCCTCTTCGATGAGGGCGCGGTTCTGCTCGCACTGGTCGCGGATGAACGACTGATCCTCCGGATACCCCAGCACCGCCTTCCCCCCTTCCATGCTGAAAACCATCTTGTCCAGCGATGCGGCAAGCAACGGTTTCTTCTCTTTTATAACCGCGCGGATGGCTTCCCACGGATCACCCGCCACGGGCGCTGCGGCGGAAGGCGGCGCGTCATACCCCTGGCCCGGCGCGGGCTGCCGCGCACTGGCCGATGCCGGGCGCGGCGGCGCGGAGGGCGGCGCAAATCGGGGTGCGGCGGCTGCCTGCGGTTGCGGCGCGGTGGCGGGCATCCCCTTCAGCCGCTCGATCAATTCCGCCAGCGGCAGCACATCATCCAGCCGCACCATTTTTATCAGCGCCATCTCCAGCACCGAAAGCGGATTGCCCGCCGTGGCGGCTTGCGATTTGGCGCGCAGGAGAATATCGTAATACTGTTGCAACCGGCCCGCCGTGACCCCCGCCACCAATTCCTTCATGGCGGCCAGCGCGTCGTCCGTTTCCTTCAGAATCTTTTCAGGCGCGCCGCTGACCTTCACGATGGTGAGCGCCCGCACCGATTCGAACAGCTCGCGCACGATCACCCCCACCTCGAAGCCGGAATAGTAAAGATCGTGCAGTTGGCGCAGGGTGCCGTCCACCTCTTTGCGGGTGACCGCGCCGAGGATGGACCATATCTTCTCGCGCGAGACCAGCCCCAGCACCATGCCGAGCAGCTCTTCGTCGATGGTCTCGGCGGCGTAGGAAGCGGCCTGATCCAGCAGCGATTGCGCGTCGCGCATCGAGCCTTCGGCGCGGCGGGCAATCATCATGACCGCGCCCGGGGTGATCTTGATGCCGTCGCTATCAATGATGGTTTGCAGACGGCCGGCGATTTCCTGATCGGAGAGCGCGCGGAACTCGAACACCTGGCAGCGCGACAGCACCGTATCGGGCAGCTTGTTCTGCTCGGTGGTGGCCATGATGAAGACGGTGTGCGGCGGCGGCTCTTCCAGCGTTTTGAGGAAGGCGTTGAACGCCGCGCCCGAAAGCATGTGCACTTCGTCGATGATGTATATCTTCATCCGGCATTTCACCGGGGCGTACTGCAAGTGATCGCGTATCTCGCGGATGTTATCCACGCCGTTGTTGCTGGCGCCGTCTATCTCCACCACGTCCATCGAGTTGCCTTCGGCAATCTCGATGCAGTTGCGGCATTTGCCGCAGGGGGCGATGGTCGCGCCGGTTTCGCAATTGATGCTGCGGCTGAAAATGCGGGCCATCGAGGTTTTGCCCACACCGCGCGTGCCGCAAAAAAGATACGCGCCCGCGATGCGGTTGAGCTTGATCGCGTTGGAGAGGGAGCGGACGATGTGCTGCTGCCCGACGACTTCGGCGAACGTCGAGGGACGCCATTTGAGGGCCATCACCTGATAGCCGGTCTTCGTTTTGCCCGCGTCTTCCATCATTCCGTCCATTAGGGGCGCACCTAAAAAAAAAGCCGGGCACCCTTACAGCGCCCCCGACACTCCGCGTACCGTTGCTTCCTTCCGGACCTGGCGGGGTTAGCAGGATCGGGTCGCGTAAGACCCGGCAAAACCATTTCCCTAAACAGAGAGTAGAGGATAACACAAAAAAAGACCGGTGCACGAAAAAATACTGGCGCGGAAAACACGCCATGGAGTCGGCCGGAAGGCCCCTGCCGCGCACGCCGGGCGGGCGTTCTATTTATTAAGCGGCCAGCCCGCGACAAATCTCCCCACGCGCGGGATAAAATCGGATTCCACCAGCGGCTTGTTGATGAAATCGGCAGCCTTGTCGGCAAACGCTTTTTTGCGCGCATCCATCTCATTGATTGCCGTAATGACGATCACCGGTATTTGGGAATGCTTCAGGCTTGTTTTCAGGCGATGAAGCAACTCGAAGCCATCCATCACCGGCATCTTAATATCGGTAATTATAAGAATCGGCGGTCTGTCTTGAACGATCTTCAACGCTTCAAATCCGTTGGAGGCCGTCAACACATTGGCGCCCATATGCTTCAGATGCAAACGCATAACCAATAACGCCGATTCATCGTCATCCACCACCAGCACCACATTGTCGAATGCGGGGAGATTAAGGTAAAAAATGCTTCCCTTGCCGGCCTCTGATTCAAAAGTGACTGTGCCGCCGTGAGCTTCCATAATTTCTTTGGTATGGATCAGGCCGATTCCAGTTCCCTTCTCGCCCGCCGTGCCAACCGTGCGCATTTTCATTTCCTTTGTTAAAATCGGCGCCATTTTTTCCTGCGCAATGCCGGGGCCGGTATCTTTCACCGCTATGGTGGACGGCATACCCTGGGGGTTAATAAAGGCGATCGTGTCCCCCCTGCTGCAAAACTTAAGGGCGTTTGATAACACGTTTTTCACGCACTGGCCGAAGAGGTCGGGATCGGCGAGCACCTTCATTTTTTCCGGAAGATAGTTGAGAATGGCGATCCCTTTTTTCGCGGCCAGGGCCTCATACAGCTCAATCTGCATGGCGGCAAAATTGCGGCAGTTGATAACCTGTTTTTGAAGGATTATCATGCCCGCCTGCAGCAGGGAGAGGTCGAGCAGCCGTTCGGTCATTTTGTGGATTTCGCGGCTGTGATTGGCCATCTTTACCGCAAATTCCCGGTTTTCCGGGGAAAGGTCTTTGACGCCGGCGAGAGCTTCCAGCCCCATCGAAAGACTTGCCAACGGAGACTTCA
Organism: Nitrospinales bacterium; assembly: GCA_023248495.1. Taxonomy (GTDB): domain Bacteria; phylum Nitrospinota_A; class UBA7883; order JACRGQ01; family JACRGQ01; genus JACRGQ01. The sequence continues at coordinate 2,906 of JAHFEK010000001.1, read as the reverse complement.
AATCGTGCGCCACCAGCGAAATGAAATTGTTTTTGAGCTGGGTGGCATTGTCGGCTTCTGCCTGCGCTTTGCGGCGCTCTTCGGCCTTCAAGACCACTTGCACTTCCAGCTCCTTTTTTCCCTCCAGAATGGCGTGCCGTTCCCTTTCTTCCGCCGCTTTCCTGTCGGTAACATCGCGGGCGGCCGCAAAAAGCTGCCTCTTATCGGGAGACGGCGTCGCCATCCATTCCAGCCATCTATATCCGCCATCTTTGCAGCGGTAACGGTTTAAAAATTCAACGGTCGATTCACCCGCGATTTGCCTTGCAACCTCCTTCATCGTCGCGGCCCTGTCGTCGGGATGGATAAAATCAAGAAAAGGGGTGGCAAGTAATTCCCGCTCGGTGTAGCCAAGCACCTTCTCCCAGACGGGATTGACCTTCAAGAAATAGCCGTTAGCCGACGCCACGCACATCATGTCGGGAACAAGATTGAAAAAACGATGCAATTCCTCCTCTGCCGCCTTGCGCTGCGTGATGTCCGTGGCTATCCCGCAGATCGCATAGATTTCCCCGGAAATATTCCGAATGGGAAACTTGACCGAAATGTAGGTGTGAATGCCGTCATCCAGCGGCACCCGCTCTTCAATCTCCAGTGTTTGCCCGGTTTGGGCGGCAATCGTATCGTTCCTGATAAATGCCTCCGCCATTTCTTTTGGAAACAGCTCGTAGTCGGTCTTCCCCCGAACGGCCTCACTGGAGGTATGGAAGAGCTTTTCCCACAGCAGGTTCACATGGAGGTACCGGCCAGCCAAATCTTTCAGGAATATCACCGTGCCGGTGTTATCCGTGATGGAACGCAACAGCGCCTCGCTCTCCCGCACGGCCTTCTCCGCCGCGACGCGCTCCGAAACATCCTTGAAAATCCCCAGCCGTACCTTCCGCCCCTCCATCTCCATGCCGATCGATTTGATATCCACCGGGATCGTATGGCCTTTTTTATGCAAGACAAAGGCGTTTTCCCGAACCCCCGATGGCCGTTCCGTTAATTTTTTGAAATCACCGGCGTAGAATTCCGCATCTTGGGGCGGATGTAATGTGGTTATGTGAAATCCGATGATTTCCTCTTTTGTTTTTCCAATCAAGTTTGCGGCCACTTCATTGCAATCGATGATGACGCATGTTTCAGCATCGGCGATAAAAATCGCGTCGGGCGAGGCCTCTATAAGAAAGCGGTATTTCGATTCGCCGGCGCTTGACGCATCGTCCCTTGCCGGCGGATCAGGGCAAGGCATTTCGGAATTATCTCTTCCCATTTAAGAAATGATGGCAAATAGCGCGCGCTTAATCAAGCGGCAATACGGCCCGCGTTGCGCCGTACATTATAAAAACCGCCGCCATAAAATATTTCCCCGCGGCTAAGCGAGGAGAAAATCGACGGGATCGATCTTGAAACTTTTTTCCCAGCCGGTTGATTCGATTTTCACTTCGGTCCGGTCATCGGGGATTTCCGACAAATCCATCCTGCGCGGACGCACAAAATGATCTTTATTGCCGTCATAAACGACGTTCACCACCGGCTTCAGGAGGCTTTGGGGGTTCTGCTGTATCACGACGCCTATCTTGCCGGTTGAAAGACGGACAATGGTTCCCACGGGATAAATCCCGATGCAGCGGATGAACCACTGGACGAGGGAATTGTCGACCTGCCCCGCCACGGCCAATTCCACCAGTTTCCGGTTGGCGGCTGAAAGGTTCATGGTTCCGCCGAAAGCCCTGGTTGTCGTCATGGCGTCAAACACATCTACAATCGAAAGCATCCGGACTGTTTTGGGAATCGCCTCCCCTTTCACCCCATGCGAATAACCAGCGCCATCAAACCGCTCATGGTGAAGCAGCGCCATTTGCAGCGCCGGTTGAATCTCGCCCGCCGAGGCAAAGATGATCTCATACGAGTAGAGAACGTGCATCTTGACATCTTCGTGTTCCCTGGCGGTTAATTTTTCGGCTTTCTTCAGGATATACTGATCGACTTTCAGCATTCCCACGTCGTGCAGCAGCGAGCCAATGGCGATGTTGACGATATCCTCCGGCTGCATGCCCATAAATTTGGCGAAGGCGATCATCAACGTGCTCACATTAAGGGCGCGGGTAATCAGATGCCTTTCGGCTTGCCGGGTTTTGGCCACGCAGGGGAGCGCGGATTCATTGCGGAATACCGATTCGACCATTTTTTCCGAAACCTCCCGCGTAGCGGCGACATCGACATTCCTTCCGCTGGAGACGGCATGGAAAACATCTTCCAAAACCGTTTCCATCGCCTCCCTCAGCTTCAACGCATTGGGCAGCTCATCGCGCAGATCCCGCCGGGAGACGCCGGAAAGCCGCTTTTCAAACGCCGAAATCGTAACGATGGCGGAGCCGGGAATTCCTATTTCATCGGGAAGCTCTTCAACCACCGGTTCCGGAAGTGCAACGGCCGGAAGGGCATCAAGCCCCTTTTCCGTATCGATAAACAATTCATGAATGCCGTTGACGATGATTTTTTCGATCATCGCCGTATCTTTGATAAGAATGCTGTCTTTAAAGAACGGATTTTCGAGCCATCGGCAGGCAAAATGGTGAACAAACATGCCTGGGATTAATTGGGTGGATTTTATCTTTTTTATCATTACGTTCCCCTGCTTGCCGCAAAACAACACCCTGCTGAAAGAATGGCGCTTGGGCAGAATTGACCATCCCCCGGTAACTCTTGAATATGCTATACGACAGTGCAAAACATGTCAAATTCATCGACTACTTGCGCTTGGTAGATACGGTCTTGCGCGTCAAGCCGTTTTCATATGCAATTTCGGGTTAAAGACGGTTTTGTTCTTAAGAATGCCGTAGGCGATGTGCAGCAGTTTCCGCATGACGGCGATAAGGGCC
>JAHFEK010000032.1 GCA_023248495.1 Nitrospinales bacterium | reverse complement strand
CCGAGACGAGATCCGTCCCCGGTTCGGGATGATGCGCGCGCGCGAATTCATGATGAAGGACGCCTACAGCTTCCACACGGACGAAGACGACGCCGCCAAAGGTTACGAGCGGATGTTCAAAGCGTATGAGGCCGTGTTCAAGCGCGCGGGGCTGCAATTCCGCGCGGTGGAGGCCGATACCGGCAGCATTGGCGGCAGCAGCAGCCACGAGTTTATGGTGCTGGCCGATACCGGCGAGGACACCATCGTCAGTTGCCCCGCGTGCAGCTATGCCAGCAACGTGGAAAAAGCCGATGTGCCGCCCCCCGCGCCGCACGCCGCCGCCACGCCGGAACCGGTGACCGAGGTGGCGACGCCGAACCAGCGGACCATCGGCGAGGTATCGGCGTTCCTTCAGCGTCCCGCCGACAGCTTCATCAAGACGCTTATTTATACGTTGGATGGCAAAGAGCAGGTCTGCGTTTTGGCGCGCGGCGATCACGAGGTGAACGAGCACAAGCTCAAGCGCATTCTCGATGCCACCACGCTGGAACTGGCCACGCCGGAGGCTGTGCAAAAAATCACCGGCGCGCAGCCCGGCTTTGCCGGCCCACAGGGTCTTAAGGCGCGCATAGTGGCCGACCACGCGGTACGCGGCATGGCGAACGCCGTGACGGGAGCGAACAAAGACGGCTATCACGTCATCGGCGTGAACGAAGGGCGCGATTTCAAGCCCGCCGCGTACCACGACCTGCGCAACGTGAAAAGCGGCGACCGCTGTCCCCGTTGCATGGGGGCCGATCTCGAATTCCACAAGGGGATAGAGGTTGGGCATGTCTTCCGCCTCGGCACGAAGTACAGCAAGGCGATGCGGGCGGTTTATTTGGATAACAACGGCAAGGAACAGACCATTGTGATGGGCACCTACGGCATCGGCATCGGCCGCGTGGCCGCCGCCGCCATCGAGCAAAGCCACGATGCCAACGGCATCATCTGGCCGTGGGGTCTGGCCCCCTTTCAGATCGCCGTGCTGCCGCTGAACGTCGCCAAGCCGGATATCGCCGGCGCCGCCACAAAGATAGAAGAAGAGCTGGAGGCCGAGGGCTACACCGTGCTGCACGACGACCGTGACGAGCGCGCGGGTTTCAAGTTCAACGACGCCGACCTCGTTGGTTACCCTATACAGGTGATCGTGGGGGACAAGGGGTTGAAGAACGGTGAAGTGGAATTGAAAATCCGCAAGACCGGCGAACGGCTGAATGTGAAGCTGGGCGACTTGAAGGGGAAGCTGCGCGAAACGGCCGCCCTCCTGGCGGCAATCTGATCCCCGCGCCTTCTTTGGCGGGTATCCACCATAAACGCGTAATCGGTTGACACTCCGGCAAAACGGCGGTTAGACTGTGAGTTGATGTGTCAATTCATTTCCTGAGGAGGAACAATGTCGGATTTTAAAACTTTGCTGGCAGTGGGCGATATGGTGCAGCCCGGCGTGGTGACTATCGCGTCCACCCAATCCGTGAAAAGCGGCGCCGTGACCATGACTGAAAAAAACACGACCTCGCTGTTGGTTATCGACGGCACCGGCAAACTGATCGGCATTGTGACCGAGGGCGATATCGTCCGCCGCGCTGTCGGCAAAGGGCTGGATGTTTCCACCGCACTTATCGGCGATATCATGAGCCCCGATCCGGTTTCCATCAATCACGACGAATCGATATTCGAGGCGCGTAACACCATGACCGCGAAAAAGCTGGGCCACCTGATCGTGGTGAAAGACGGCAAGCCCCTGGGCGTGCTCACCTCGCAGGCAGTGCTCGGCGCGTAATACGTTTCCGGCTGGCGGCAGGAACAACCATGAAAAAGCTGATCGCGCCGCTGGCCCTCGCCGCAGTCCTTTCCGCCTGCTCCCTCGCGGGCGACATCCTGAAGCTGCCCGAAGGGTGGCGGCTGCCGGATCGGCAACAGGCGACCGAAATCTGGCGGAATGGCGTTCCGGGCCGCGGGTTGAGCATCACCGCCGATTTCGACGGCAACGGCAAGCCCGATCTCGCGTATCTGCTGGAAAGCGAAAAAGGGGCCACATTGGGCGTGTGGGTCTACATGAACGGCGATAAACGAAGCGGACAACTCATCGAACACGGCACACAAACGGGCGCGGTGAAAACCTCCGGCATTCGCGAGGCGAAGCCGGGCGCATACCCCACCCCCTGCGGCAAAGCGGGCGATTGCGGCCCGGATCAGTCAAAAGAAATAGTGTTGAAAAATTCTGGCATCGACCTTTTCGTCAATCAGGGCGGCCGTCAATTTCTCTATTGGGATGACGCCTCAAAAACGTTCCTAAAATCCCCCGCCGCCAACTAACTCCCGCGTAAAAGCCCTTCCGGCCTCCCCTTTTCAAAACAACGGGGTTAGTACGGGAAAAGCTGGCGGTTTTTTGTTTTCCAGCCGGCGTTGCTTACTGTGGCGTCGGCCACTTTGCCGAATACGCTGGCCGGCTCGTCTTTGATGATCCCCTTCAATCCTTCCATCGCCTTTTCGTCCTCGGAAAGTTTGGATTCGCTGTCGCTTTTCACGAAGCGGGCCCAGCTCACCAATTTTTGATCGGGGAATTTCGCCGCCGCCGTGCTGGAGTATTCGATTGCGTCGCGGTACAGCCCGCCGCGGTATGCCGCTTCCATCAACTGAAAATGGCTGTCCTTCTGGTAGAAATCGTCAATCCGGTCGAGGTAGGGCTTATAGCGTTCGATGGACGCCTTAAAGTACTTGATGGCGCCCGTATAATCCTTTTCCTGTTTGGATGCGATGCCCGCGCGATAGGCGGTATAGCTGGCGAGAAGCCCTTTCCCTTGGGAATATTCCAGGCTGGCGCGGTAGGCGGCGATGGCGCGCGGGCGGTTTTCTTGCGCCGCGTAGAGATCGCCCAGTATTTGCAACGCGTACGGCGTATAGGCCGATTTTGCGAAGTTTCCCATAAACGGCGCCAGCTCGGCGGTTGCGCCCGCGCCGTCGTCGATGGCGGCCAGCGCGCGCCCTTTGCCAAAGGCGATCCGCTCGCGTTGTTCGCCTTTCAGGAGCTCCTCGGCGCGGCGGTATTTTTCATACGAGCGGCCGAACAATCCCATTCCGTAATAGGCGTCCGCCACGTTCATGATGATTTCGGGATCTTTGACATCGGCGAAGAACGGATCGAAGTTGCCGTAGTAGGTGTACAGCACCGCGAAACTGCCGTCTTGCTGATGGAAGTTGCGCACCATCTCGAAAAGATTTTCTTTGACGAGGTCCACTATCGGCGGGGTGGAGGCCAACTCCGGATACGTGCGCATAAACCCTTGCAGGGTAACGATCGATTCGATGTAGCGTTTGTTTCGGTGATAGAGTTTCGCCTTCTGGAACATCGCCTCTTGGGCGTATTCCCAATCGGGGTGTTTCTTAATCACGTCGTTATAGGCCTTGAGCGGATTGAAATAATCGGGATAGGGCGTCAGGGCCGCTTCCTCGGTGGTGATTACCTTAGGTTCTCCCTGGCCCAACGCCGCCAGCCGCAAGCGCGATTCCACCCCGGCTGGTTGATCGGGCCAGGCGTGCGCCTGGATGTTCAGCAGTTTCACCGCGACGGTGATTTTCCCCTCGGCTATGTAAATGTCGGCGAGCTTGTTCACGGCGTTCAAGCCGTACCCGTTGGTGGGATAGAGGTTGGCGAGGTCGGCGAAAAGGCCGCGCGCTTTATCGCGTTTCCCCAGCCGGTAATTCGTATCGGCAAAGCGGTAAAAGGATTGGGGGTTTTGGCGTATGTAGCTGGGCCAGCGTTTATCGGCGCTATCGAACACCCGCAGCGCGTCTTCATACCGCCCGCGCAGGTAAAAGGCCTCCGCGATTTGGAATTTGGCGTCCCGGATTTCCGCCGACGCGGGGTACAGCAGCAAAATCTTTTCCAATTCGTTGGACGCTTCGTAATAGAGTTTGCGGTCCACATATATGCGGGCGCGGCCCAGCAGCGCGCGCTGGGCGAATTTGTTTTGCGGGAACCGCTCAAAAAGGCTCTGATAGGTCGCCAACGCCTCGATATCCATATCCTGGTTGTAGTACAGATCGCCCAGGCGGAGGGTGGCGCGGGGGAGGGCCTCACTCTGGGGATATTGCGATATGGCGAGGCGGTACGCGTCGATGGCGCGCGGCAGGTATTTCCGCTCTTTCATGGTGAGCGCGTACAGTGTTTCCGCGTTCATGAACATCGCTTTTTCCAGGTACACCGATTTGGGGTAGACCTGAATAAAGTATTCCAGGTCGTCGCGGGCCTGTTTGAAATCCATCTTCTGCATGTCCAGCACGCATTTTTGAAACGCCTCGCGCCCCGCGTCTTTTTCCAGCAGGCGCGACTGTTTCACCATCTCCACGTCGCGTTTAGCCTTGGCCGCGCGCTCCTCCGGCGTGGTGGTGTCGGATATGATCGGCACCAGCGCGGTTCGCTGTTTGAAGCGGAGCGTCAGCGTTTTGCCGTCGGGCGAAAGCGAATGTGAAATGGCGTTTTTGATGTCCTTAAGTTGGATGGCGGCGACGGCGTTTTCCTTCTGCAGTTTGAAACGGATATTTTTTATGCGGAAGTCCTCGAATGATTTGTATTCGAGCGAAGGGCCATAAGTCGCCTGATGGAAGATGATGTTGATGGTTTTTTGATCCAGTTGCGGATCGATCTCGTAAGTCACCCTCCGGTCAAGCTGAAAGGTGAGCGTCGAGAATTCGGGATCCCCCGTCAAGTTTGCATTTTCAATCTTGCTCAATGGGCCTTCCGGCATTGGCGCAGGAGCGGCGTGTGCCTGTGGCGCGAGCAATCCCGCCAGAAAAATCAACGCCAATAACCGCGCTCTTTGCATGAATAAACCTCTTCCGATTATTGGAGAAAGCAATATGCGCGCCATTCGACCCATTACCCTTTATCGGCAAATCGCCAAACGGGGTTTAGGGGAAAATCCGCCCGCCCGCGCCTAAAAATGCATATATTTTCAATGTATTGCTTATCGGTCCCAACCCCGCTCCCCTTTATTGTGTCGGTGTCATGCCAGGCTTGACCCGGCACCCAGACATATTTTCATAGCTTTCCCCCATCGCCTCAGGCGTCATCCCCTTGACGGGGGCCGGGGGCTAAGGTTTTTTTGGCGGGTCGATGCATCTTAAGAAAAGAGAGCTTTGATAATATTGCTGGATCCCCGCGTTCGCGGGGACGACATCCCAGAAAAGAGGGGCGAAGCGGATGCTTCGCCCCGTAATGTCCAGAAAACACTTACTTCAGCACGGCGCCTTCGTCGGCGGAGGAGACCATCCGCGCGTAGCGGGTGAGGTATCCTTCCCGTATCTTCGGCTTCGGCTGTTTCCATTTTTTCGCGCGGGCTTCCAGCTCTTTGGCGGAAACCTCAAGCGTGATCTTCCGTTTCGGGATGTCGATGGTGATCTTGTCCCCTTCCTTGATGAGCGCAATCGGGCCGCCTTCCATCGCTTCCGGCGATATGTGGCCGATGCACGGCCCGCGGGTGCCGCCGCTGAAGCGCCCGTCGGTGATGAGCGCCACGCTGTCGGATAACCCCATGCCGCTTATCGCGGAGGTCGGCGAGAGCATCTCGCGCATTCCCGGCCCCCCCTTCGGCCCTTCGTAGCGCACCACCACCACGTCGCCCGCCTTGATCTTTTTGCCCATAATCGCTTTCATCGCTTTTTCTTCGCTGTCGAAGACGCGGGCTTTGCCGCTGAACGTCATCATCGCTTCGGTCACGGCGCTCTGCTTCACCACCGCCCCCTTCGGCGCGAGGTTGCCCTTCAGGATGGCGATGCCGCCCTCTTTCTTGTACGCCTTGTCGAGGCTGCGGATAACGTCCTTGTTCTGGATGTGCGCTTCGCGGGTGATCTGCTTGATGCTTTTGCCGCTGACGGTAGGCAGATCGTGGATGAGGCTCTCCATCGATTTCAGCACCGCCGGGATGCCCCCCGCGTATTCGAGGTCTTCCATGAAATAATCGCCGCCGGGGCGGATGGAGGTTATCTGCGGCGTGGTGCGGCTCAGCCGGTCGAACACGTTCAGGTCGAGCTTTACCTTCGCGTCGCGCGCGATGGCCGGCAGGTGCAGCACCGTGTTGGTGCTTCCCCCCAGCGCGAGATCGACCCGCACGGCGTTCTCGAACGCCTTGGCGGTCATGATATTGCGCGCGCGTACGTTCTGGCGCACCAGTTCCACCACCTGCTCGCCGCTATCCATCGCGATGCGCCGCTTGTCGGCGCTCACCGCCAGCGCGCTGGCGCAGCCGGGCAGGCTCATTCCTATCGATTCGGTGATGCAGGCCATCGTGTTGGCGGTGAAGAGTCCCTGGCACGAGCCGGAGCCGGGGCAGGAGCACATCTCCAGCCCGTCAAGCTGCTTGGCGGTGATCTCCCCTTTCAGTCGGCGGCCCACCGCCTCGAACGTGTCATGCACCAGATCGCGCCGCTGCCCCTCGAAGTTACCACTGTGCATAGGCCCGGCGGTCACCACGATGCTGGGCAGGTTCAGCCGCCCCGCGGCCATCAACATGCCGGGGGTGATCTTGTCGCAGTTGGTGAGGAAAATCACGCCGTCGAACGCCTGCGCCTTGATGACGCATTCGATGATATCGGCGATGAGGTCGCGCGTGACGAGGCTGTAGTGCATCCCGATGTGCCCCATCGCGATGCCGTCGCACACACCGGGCACCGAGGTGTAGAACATCTGGCCGCCGCCGCTATGCACCCCCTTTTCGATGTAGCGTTCGAGGTCGCGCATCCCGGCGTGGCCGGGGATGAAATCGGTGAAGCTGCTCACCAGCGCGATGAACGGCCGCCCCATCGCTTTGCGGGTGATCCCCGTGGCGTACAAAAGGCTGCGGGCCGGGGCGCGCTCGACCCCTTTTTTAATTCTATCGCTCTCCATGTTCGTTCCTTTCCACCGCCCAACGGGGGCTGTTTGACCGGTTAGTGTTTGTGCATTACTGTGTATTCTAACACCGTGGAAGGGTTAGTAAAGCCATGCAGGATGAAAAGGAATCGCGCGAGATGGACGGAGAGACTCCCTCGCGGACCGCTTTGCCCGAGCGCGCCGGAAGCTTTGGACAGATTGCCCCATCCGATCCGCTTCAATACTATCTTTCGATGGTTCGCTCCATCCCCCGCCTCACGCCAGATGAAGAACACCAGCTTGCGGTGCGCGTGCGCGAGCACAACGATCCGGACGCCGCGCTGAAGCTGGCGACGGCAAACCTTTGGCTGGCGGTGAGCATCGCCTTCGAATTCCGCAGCCAGTTTCAGAACATGCTCGACCTGATACAGGAGGGGAACATCGGCCTGATGCGGGCCATTCAGAAGTTCGATCCGTTCAGGGGGGTGCCGCTGCCGGCCTACGCCACCTATTGGGTGCGCGCCTATATCATAAAATACATCCTCGATAACTGGCGGCTGGTCCGCGTGGGCACCACCAACACGCGGCGCAAGCTGCTCTTCAATCTCAACAAGGCGACGCGGGAACTGCAAAACGCCGGCATCGATCCGACCCCCAAACGGCTGGCGGAACATTTTTCCACCACCGAGGACGAAGTGACGGAGGTGCAAAAAAGCCTGTCGGCCCGCGATGTGTCGCTGGAGACCCCGCTGGACGGGGAGGGGGGCCACACCTACGCCGACATCATCGGCGATGCCCGCCGCATCCCGGCCAAAGAGGTGGAGGAGGAAGAGGTGTTCGGCATGGTGAGGCGGCACATCGCCGATTTCGCGAAGGGGCTGAAAGACTCCGACCGCGCGATTCTGGAAGAGCGCCTGATGAGCGAAGACCCCTTGACCCTTTCGGAGATAGGGGAAAAATTCGGCGTTACCCGCGAAGCGGTGCGGCAGGCCGAGGTGCGCCTGATGAAGCGTCTAAAAACGCACTTGCGGGAAAAAATTCCCGGCATCTCCGATTTCAGCTTCATCGGCCGCGGGTAGCGCCCCGTGCCTCCCGTCATTCTGTGCCGCAGGCGTTGTCTTCCTGAGGAGCGGGCGTTGCCATCCTGAACGTAGTGAAGGATCTCTTTCCCTTCTTAATCCCGAAAGAGATCCTTCGCCTTTGGCTCAGGATGACAACCCCTCGCCTTGTCGCGGTATAATGGCCGCAAGGTTGGCGCGATGGCCGCGCCGCCGCACACCGGAAATTAATCGCATGAAAACCGTTCTCTGCGTTGACGACGACAAGGCGTATCAGGAGCTCCTTCCCAAAATCCTGAAAAAAATGGGGTATGAAAGCGTCGTCGCCGGCACCAGCCTGAAAGCGTTGGAACTTGTACGCAATAAAGAATTCGACCTCATCCTGCTTGATATCACCCTGCCCAAGATGGACGGCTTCCGGCTGATGGAGGAGATACGCAAGGAGGGGCGCTCACGGCAGACCCCCATCGTCTTTGTCACGGCCCACAGCGAGAAACAGAACGTCGCAAACGCCATCAAGATGGGCGCGGCGGACTACATCGTCAAGCCGTTCGACACCGGGATGTTTCTCCACAAGGTTTCGCGCTTCGTCAACATGAAGGTAGAGGCCGGCTGGCACAAGCTGAAGCCGGAGCAGGAGCAGGTGCTCGCCCTCACCCTCGTCACGCTGGACAAGGCGTTCGATTCGATGCAAAAAAACGGGCAGCTCCCCTATGCGGAGTTCATGGATGTAAGCGGCAAAATGTCGCGGGTCATCGAGCAAGGGGATGTCAAAGGGGTGCTCGATGCGGTGAAGGATCACGACGCCTACACCTTCGTTCACTCGATGCGCGTGGGAATTTTTCTGTCGCTGCTGGCGAAACATTTCGGGGGCTTTTCCGCGCGGGACATTCAGATACTCACCACCGGCGGCACCGTGCATGACGTGGGAAAGGCCAAAACACCGCTGAAGGTGCTCAACAAGCCGGGGAAATTCGATCCGGAGGAGTGGCTGGAAATGCAAAATCATGTGATTTATACGGTGGAAATGCTCCGCCGCACGCCGGAGGTGCCGGAATCGGTGATCGAGATCGCGTGGAACCATCACGAGCGGATCGACGGCAGCGGCTATCCGCGCCATCTGAAAGGGAATGAAATGGGGATGCTCTCCCGCATGGCGGCGATATGCGATGTCTATGTGGCGCTCACCGACCGCCGCGTTTACAAGCCGGGCTACCCGCCGGAACAGGCCATCGGCATGATGCGCGATCCCAACCACATTGACCAAACCCTGCTGACCGAATTCGCCTCCATCATCGAAGAGCTTTACCGCATAAAAATCCCCCTCTAGCCCCCCCTCGTTGTGTCATCCCCGCGAAGGCGGGGATCCAGTCATATTTTCAAAGCTCTCTTTATCTTCCCTTCTTCCTCTTCGCTTCGGCAGGGCAGGCAATCCCGCCTGCCATTGGCGCAACGCGCCAAGAAGTACCCGCAGGGCCGATTCTCTTTCTAAAGAACTTCACCTCTTATGGCTTTTCTCGCACAACTCATGGTACTTGGCCAGATGGGATTCCATCTCCTCTTGCGTCAGATATTCCAGCCGGACAAGAAGCTGCCCGATTTTGACCCGCTCCGATGACCCCTCATTCCCCAGATTGCCGTAAATCTGGGTGGTCAACGCGATAATCAGGTGCTCCTTGCTCAGGGCGCCTTGACTGACGAGGTATTCGCCGAACAGAAGCAAACTGTTTTTTCTTTCGCTCATTTAATGTGCAATATAGCTTCAAACATCCACTGACCGCAAGAAAATGGGCCGTGGTGCGCCCGCGCCATCCCTCTGTTGCCAATCCCGGCGGCTGGGGTATATATTTCATGGCACGATGATGCCGCCAATTGTATAAAGGAGCCGCCATGCCGCAAGACCGTTTCGCCGTGATGGACATAGGCTCCAACACCATCCGCATACTCGTCGCCGAAAAAAGCGGCGGCGGATTCAAAACGCTTCACAGCGGGCAGGTCATCACCCGGCTGGCGGAAAAGGCGCACGACAACGATTGGACGTTGCTGAATGGCGCGATGGAGCGGACGGTGGACGGCATCGCGACGCTCCTCGATGGCGCGGCGCCCTACAAACCGTTCCGCATCTGCGCGGCGGCCACCCACGCCGTGCGGCAGGCCGCCAACAAAGAGGCGTTCCTCGCGCTCGTCCAAAAGCGGCTCGGCTTCGGCCTCCACGTCATTCCGTGGGAGACGGAGGCGGCCCTCTCGTTGCGCGGCGCGGCGCTGGTGGTGGGGGCAACCACGCCGGTGCTGCTGTTCGATATCGGCGGCGGCAGCACGGAGTATATCTGCCGCGGCGCGGACGGCCGCATTCACGCCGAGGGTACCGCCCTGGGTGTGGTGCGCCTGACCGAAACGTACATCAAGCACGTTCCGCTGGTGATGGGCGAATATGCCAAGCTGGAAGCGTACTTGCAGCCGGAGTTGCGGGCCGTGGCGGAAAAGCTGGATCCGGCGCGTCCCTTCACGCTTGTCGGCACTGCGGGCACCGTCACCTCCATCGCCGCGATTGTCCACAACGTCGTGCCATTCGATCCTGAACGAATTAACAACCGGGTGTTGCTCCGCGGCGCGGTTGCGGAGCTTTTGCGCACCCTCGGCGCGATGACCATCGGCCAGCGCGGCGCGATGGAATCGCTGCAACAGGGGCGCGAAGACCTCATCATCGCCGGTATCGGCCTCACGTTGGCGACGATGGATGTGTTTGGCGTGGACCGCCTGACGGTGAGCGACGCCGGCATCCGGGAAGGCCTGATGCTGGCCGCGATGGAAGGCGAAGTGCCGGTGGAGCAAGTATGAGACCGCTTTTTTATCTCGCCTGTTTTGTGATGCTCGCCGCGTTTGGCGACGCGCATTACTTCGCCGTGAAAAAAGGGAACGAAAAATACCGCGCGGGCGATTTCGCCGCCGCCGAAAAGCATTACGCCGAGGCGCGGGAACAAAATGATTCCGAAACCGCGCGCTACAACCTTGGCGCGGCCCTTTATCAGGAAAAAAAATATGGCGAGGCCGCGAAATTATTCGGCTCCGCGGCGGAATCGAAAAACGCTTTGGCCGGGAAATCGACGCGCAACCTCGCCGATGCGCAAAACGAATTGGGCGGTGAACTCCTGAAAAAGGGCGATACCGGCGCGGCCCGGCAAAATCTGGAAGGGGCCGTTGCCGCTTACCGGAAAACGCTTCTGGCCGATCCCGCGAAAATTGAGGCAAAACACAACATGGAGATCGCCCTAAAGCGGTTGGAGGATTTGAAGGAAAAGGAGCGGAAGAAAGAAAAGAAGGAACAAGAAAAGGAAGACAAAAAAGACGATAAAGACAAGCAGCCGGATAAAGGGAATAATAAGAACGAAAGCAAGCAAGGCCAAGCCCGCCCGAACGAAGAGGAACCGAAGTCCGGCGCCGGAGGGATGAGCAAGGAGCAGGCTGACCAGATATTGGCGAACCTCGCGCGGCGCGAGGAAACGGCAAAGCGCGACAAGCGCCAGCAAAAAATGCAGGAACGGGAAGCGGAGAAAGATTGGTGAACTCGCACGGCGCAACGCTCGCGGTGATCGGCGGCAGCAGGGCGTATGATCTGTTGCGCGATAACGGATTTGGGAAAGAAGGAAAAAAGGAAATTGTTAAAACGCCCTATGGCCCCGCCGCGCCGGCGCGCCTGTTCAGGGGGGATGGTTTCCATTATTGGTTTATGTCGCGACACGGCGAAAAGGGGTACGATACCGCCGCTGCCTATGTGAACTATCGCGCCAACATCTGGGCGTTGAAAAAACTGGGGGTTGAGCGCATCGTCTCATGGAGCGGGCCGGGCGCGGTTAATCCCGGCCTCGCGCCGGGAGATTTCGTCATTCCGCACGACGCGATGGATATGACGAAAAACCGCCCGTCGAATTTTTTTGAGGGTACGGGTCTCGGCTTCATCCGGATGAGCCAGCCGTTCTGCCCCGAAATCCGCGCGGCGGCCATCGCCGGCATCGCGGCCACCGGCGCGGCCGCGCGCGACGGCGCGGTCTACATTTGCACCGAGGGGCCGCGCCTGGAAACCCCGGCGGAGATAAGGATGTTCGGCCAATGGGGCGCCGATCTGGTGGGCATGACGCTGTTGCCGGAGGCGTTTCTCGCGCGGCAGATGGAGATGTGTTACGCGGCGGTTTGCTATATCACCAACTATGCCGAAGGGGTGGTTGCGCGCGAGTTCCGCGAGGGGGAACTTTTCGAGGGGATGTTAAGCGCCGCGGAAAAGGAAAAAGTGGAGGACGCGGTATCGCGTTTTCCCGGCATGATGGCCGAAACGCTGCACCGCTTGTCCCGGCGCGGCCGGGGGTGCAAGTGCGGCGTCTCGATGGAGCGCTACCGGCGCGAGGGGCGCGCCGGCGATCTTTTGCAATTGGCGAAGGATTGCGCGAAGAAGCGATGATCGTTCGGGGAAAAAAATAACACTTGCCTATTTAATACCAGATAATATAGTTTGAATCCGATGTTGTATGGGCAATATGTCAGCGGGGGGCTATGGCTGAAGCGTTAAAGCGCGGGGGGGATGCGGAAAGCAGGCGCATCATCCTGATCGTGGAAGACGACGAAGTTCTGCGGATGGTGCTGCGTATTGAGTTCGAAAAGAACGGCTTCAATGTGCGGGAAGCGGATAATGGAAAAGTGGGCCTCGCCTCCATGGGGGAAATGCAACCCGATGCCATCATCACCGATATAGAAATGCCGGTCATGGACGGGTTCAATTTTATCCGCGCCGTGCGCAACTCCCGCCGGGATGCGGCGGTTCCAATCATCGCTATCTCCGCCTTGAGAAGCGATGGCATGACGGAAAAGGCCGTGGCGGCCGGCGCAAATCGGTTTTGCGAAAAGCCGCTCGCGCCCAGCATCCTTTTAGCCCTCGTTAACGGTTATTTGTCCGATACCGCGCCGCTTTCCAATTAACGGCAGACGGAAAGGCGGTGGAAGCGCCTTTCAGGAATTCGTTGGCGTTTTAAGCCCTTTGATGGCGGCGGCATAATCGCCGGATTTAAAAATGGCGTTGCCCGCCACCAGCGCGTTGGCTCCCGCCCGTACGATGTCTTTTACGTTGTTCAATGTCACGCCGCCGTCCACTTCAATTTCCGCGCCGTCGCCGCGTTCTTTCAGCATCTGCCGGATTTCGGCGATTTTGGCGAGCGATCCGGGAATGAAGCTTTGACCGCCAAAGCCGGGGTTAACGCTCATAACGAGGACGAGGTCGACATCGGCGATTATGTCCTTCAGCGTGTGCGCCGGCGTGGCGGGGTTGATGACCACCCCCGCTTTTTTGCCAAGTGATTTGATGAGATGTATGGTGCGGTGCAGGTGGCGGCAGGCCTCTTGATGGACGGTGATGATGTCCGCTCCCGCTTTAGCGAATTCGGGGATGTAGGCGTCGGCGTCTTCTATCATCAAGTGCACGTCAAGCGTCAACTTCGTCACTTTGCGGATGCTGGCGACTACGGGCGGGCCGATGGTTATGTTCGGCACGAAATGGCCGTCCATGATGTCGAGATGCAGCCAATCGGCGCCTGCGCGTTCGACCTCTTTGATTTCTTCGCCGAGACGGGTGAAATCAGCTGACAGTATCGAAGGAGCTATTATCGCCATAGGCTTTTTTCATTCCTTTATAGTTTTCATAGATATTACAACTTCGCGGGGATTTATTTAAGGGGAATATTACGGGCCTTATATCCGTCATCTTGAGGTTGACCTGTTGTACCCCATCGCATAGCATTCGTTTCGGGGAGGGGCGCAACCCGCCGGGTCAATTGGGAGATGCCGAATGAGGATTGGAATTCAGACGTGGGGGAGTGACGGCGACATTCGCCCCTTTATCGCGCTTGCCGGGGGATTGCGAAAGGCCGGGCACGAGGTCACTCTGTGCGCCGCCAGCCTTGACGGGAAAGATTATTCTTCGCTTGCGGCTGCCCTTGATTTCCGCATAATCCATTTTCCGGTGCGTCCATCGTTCACCGACCTGGAATATAGGGCTCTTACCGATAAGCTCATGCAAACAAGCAATCCGCTTAAACAGGTAAAAATCCTTCTTGACGCATCTCTTCCTTTTCTGGAGGGCATGTTCGCCGCGGCAATGGAGATGGGCGCGGAATGTGACCTTTTGATCGGGCATCATATCGCCGCCACACTCAAAGCGGCGGCGGACAAATGCGGGTGCCAGTACGTCTCGGTTTTTCTTTGCCACGATTTCATTCCATCATCCCACAAAGCTCCCCACCCTTTTCCAAATCTCGGGGGATTCTTTAACGGCGTTATTTGGAGCGCCGCAAACAATCTGTTCCACCTGCTCATGACGCGCCATATCAACCGCCTTCGCATCCAAAACGGCATCGTTCCCCTTAATGACACCTTTTTCACCGGCTGGAAATCGCAAATGCTGAACCTGATAGCCATAAGCCAAAATATCGGCATCCGCCAGCCCGACTGGGACAGCACTCTTCAAATTTGCGGCTTTTTCGACATCCCCCTCTCTTCTGAACCGTGGACGCCATCCCCAGCCTTGAAAAATTTCCTGGATGCGGGCGAACCACCCGTTTATTTTACTTTTGGCAGCATGACCCAGTTCACACTTGATGAATCCACGGAATTGATGATCAACGCCGCGCTTCTTTCGGGCAAGCGCGCCATAATCCAGTCCGACTGGAATCGTGTAAAAGCGTTGCCTGAATATCCCCATATTTTCCGCATCGAAAGGGTTCCACACCACTTAATTTTTCCCCGGTGCGCGTTAGTGGTGCACCACGGCGGGGCCGGCACTGCTCATTCAACAGCCTATTGCGGAGTCCCCTCTGTAGTGGTGGCTCATGGTTTTGACCAGCCTTTTTGGGGCAGTGAACTAAAGAGGATCGGCATAGGGGGAAGGGTTCTCGATATCCGCTCTGTCACCCCCAGGGCGTTGATGACGGAGATAAACCGGATTTATGAATCCCAGGAAGCGCGGGAGAAGGCACGGGCGCTGGGCGAATCCGTAAGAAAGGAAAACGGCGTGGCCCGCGCCGTTGAGCTGATAGAACGGGCCTGCGCGCGGCCCTATCCAAGTTACCCGCGTTTTGCCGATTAGTTACGGGACAAACGGTTTCACTTCCAGGAGTTGATCGTTCATGTAGAGCCGCACGGTGGTGGGACCCCCTATTTCCACGAGAGCCGATATGGTGTCGCCCCCTTTGTGGACGCGGTTGTAAATTTCTTTTTGGCCCGTCTTGGTTTCTTGCAGCACTTTTACGATACCCGGCGGCATGTTGGCCGGAAGTACCATGGTGTAAAGGGTGAAGGTGCCCGGTTTTTCGGGATCTTTGGCGCGTTTCACCACGGTGAGCGTCACCTCACTTCCGGCATCGGCGGGGGCGCCTTCGGGGGGATTTTGGGCGATGATGGCTCCGCCCGGCTCTTCGGCGCTTTCCACGAAGGTGATGGATCCCGTACGGAAGCCCGCTTTTTGCAAATCGCGTTTGGCCGCTTCGAGTTGCATTCCCAGCACCTCTGGCACCAATTCGGGTTCGGGAAATCTTCCCGCGCTCACCAGCACCTCCACCTGGTCGAGGTCGGTCACATGGCTGGTGGCAGAGGGATATTGGGCCACGATATCCCCTTCATCCACCGGGGCGTGAATTTTATAGATGGCGCCGATGGTCAGCCCGCGTTCAGCCAGCGTATTGGCCGCCTGCCGCCGGGTTAGACCGATCAGCGCGGGCATGTCGAATTCGCGCGGCCCCCGGCTGATAATCACCCGCACGTCGCGCCCTTCTTTTATGGCGGTGCCGGATTTGGGATCCTGGCTCACGATGGTGTTGCGCGGGTGATCGGCGTCGTAAGCGAGCGACGTGATTTTGAGATTGAGCCGCGCCTGATTGATTTTTTCCAGCGCCATAACCACTTCGTTTCCCTCGATGGCGGGGGTTTTAACGTCCACCTTGACCTGCATACCCAGCCGCATCACGACCAAGGCGCTCACCACGGCGGCGGCGATTACCGATGCGAAAAGCACCAGAAATTTGAATGCGTTTATTAACTTATCCAGCATTGCCCTATTCTATACGCAATGCGGCGGCGGGCGCATAACCGCCGCCATCCCAGGTAAAGACTTTTGCCTCTTTCGCCTTGCCCCCGAATACGGAGATCACGATGTAGACCGCGTCCGGGTAAACCGGCTCGCCCCACATCACGGCGGCGGCGAGATCTTCCCCTGAAAAGTAGCTTTCGTTGTCGGGATGCGAATGGTAGAAGGCGAGGATTTTATTGCCTTCTTTTTGGGTGCGCGTGACAAGGTTGAAAACCTCCTTGGGATCGACGAAGTAGCCTGTACGGGCGTCCCGCCGGTACCGTTCGGGATCCAGTTTGAAGAGTTCGTCCAATTTATTGGTAAGCTTATTGAGCGCGATTTTTCCCGGCTTTTCCCAGAGGCCGGTCAAAACGCCGATGCATTCGCGGGGGTAGGCCGATTCGGCGTGCGCCACCATCATCCGTATCTGTTCGGGAGTGAAAATCACCGCTTTTGCGTCCTTCGGGAGGGGAGGTTGGGGGAGGTGAGCCGTTTCGGATCGAGAAGTTTATCCAACTCTGGCTTGGTCAGCAGCTTTTCCTCCAACACTACCTGCGGCACGGTTTTGTTTTCGGCCAAGGCTTTTTTCACCACGGCGGCGGCGCGGTCGTACCCGATCACGGGATTCAGGAAGGTGGCGATGCTGGGACTGATGAGCGCGTAACGCTCGCAGACCTCTTTGTTCACCTTGATGCCAGCCACGCACTTCGTGTCAAGGTGTTCAATGCCCGCGGCCAGGATTTTGAGCGATTCGATGAGGCAGTGACCGGTGACCGGCATGGTAACGTTGAGTTCCAGCTGGGCGGAAACCGCCGCCAAGGTGATGGTTTGGTGGTTGCCCATCACCTTCAGGCAGACCATGTTCACCGCTTCGCAGATGGAGGGGTTGATTTTCCCCGGCATGATGGAACTGCCCGGCTCCACGGCGGGAAGAACCACTTCGTTGAGGCCGGTCTGCGGGCCGGAGGCCATCAGCCGCAGGTCGTTGCAGATGCGCGCGGTGTCCACAGCCAGCGTGTTGAGCGCGGCGGAAAGATCGGCCATATCGTTGGTGCTGTGGGTGGCTTCAATGCCGTTGCGGGTGACGGTGAACCTGGCGCCGGTTTCCGCGTTGAGATGTTTAATGATGAGGCGGCGGAACGATGGGTGGGTGTTGATGCCGGTGCCCACCGCGTTGCCGCCCACGCCGAGTTCGGCGATATAGCGCGTTTTTGATTGCAGCCGTTCAATGTCTTTTTCCACGGCGAAAGCCCACGCGGAAAACACCTGCCCCATGCGGACGGGGACGGCGTCCTGCAAATGGGTGCGGCCGCTTTTGAGGATGCGATCGAACTTTCGGGCGTTAACCAGCAGCGTTTTGCGGAACGCCCCGGCGGTTTCGATAAGCGCAAGCAGCAGCGGCAGCGACGCAACGCGGATGGAGGAGGGGAACACGTTGTTGGTGCTTTGGCCCATGTTCACGTTGTCGTTGGGGTGCACACGGGAACGGTCGCCGCGTCTTCCGCCCAACAATTCAGCGGCACGGCTGGCCAAAACCTCGTTAACGTTCATGTTGCTGCTGGTGCCGCTTCCGGCCTGGAAGATGTCGAGGGGGAACTCGCCGCGCAACGCGCCGTCCGCCACTTCGCGCGCGGCTTTTACGATGGCGTTTCCCTTGCGTGTGGAAAGAAAGCCCAATTCCATGTTCGCTTTGGCGCACGCCAACTTCAGGCGCGCCAGCGCGGTGATTTGTTCCGGCGGCAGGCGCAAGGGGCTGATCTGGAAGTTGAGCAGGCTGCGGGTGCTTTGAACGCCGTAATAGGCGTCCGCGGGCACCGCCAGCTCCCCCATGCTGTCTTTTTCTATGCGGACGGCAGGTCGTTTGATTTTTTCCATATGCCTAAATGATGTTTGATGTTTATTTCCGTCACAATGCCGGTTTCAAAAAGTTTTTCCTTGATGTGCGCCGCTATGTGCCTCGCTTCGGTCAGCGTGTGTTCGTTTTCCGATTCCAGGGCGATGTCCGCCACGAGGTTTTTCAGGAAGTAATGAAGGACGATGTCCTCCGCCAGCCGGATATCGGGGTAGTGGGCCAGCGTTTCGGTCAATGCTTTTTCCACCAGCGCCCGCTGGTCGTGATAAAGGCGGCCCCCTTCGCTATCGTCTTCGGAATCGATATGCACCATCGCGTCGGTGATATGGGGGGCGCGGTGGCGCAGGTCGTGGCGCACCGTTTCGGCGATGTTATGCGCTTCGGATACGGAGATGCGGGGGGAAACCTGTATGTGGCAGTCGATGAACACGTCGCGACCGGCGCGGCGTGTTTTAATGTCGTGGTGGTGCAGCACGTTGGGAACCGCGTCGATGATCCGGTGCAGTTCCTCCAGCTCTTCGCGGGAAAGCCCGCTGTCCATCAGGTTTTGCGTGGCATCCCAGGTTATCTTTCCCCCCATGTGAACGATCATCAAGCCGACGATGACAGCGGCCAAGGGGTCCATGGCGTGGTATCCCATTGCCGCGCCACCGATACCGATAAGCGCGGCGAGCGAGGAGAGGGAGTCGGATCGGTGGTGGTACGCATTGGCGATAACGCTTTCGCTGCGGGCCTTTTTGCCGATGGCAAGCGTGTACCAGTACATCGCTTCCTTGATAAGCATCGATACCGCTGCGGCGGCCGCGGCAAGCCAGGTGGGGCGGTTCTCGTGCCCCTGTTCCAACGCAATCACCTGCTCCCACGTTAGCCAGAGGCCGACGATTACAACCACCATGCCGATGACGGCGGTGCCGATGGTTTCGGCCCGGCCGTGGCCGTAGGGGTGATCTTCGTCCGGCTCCATGTGTGATATTTTGAGCGACACGAAGGAAACGAAGTCGGTGGCGAGATCGGTGAGCGAGTGAAGCGCGTCGGCGATCAGGGCCGATGAGTGCCCCAGCGTGCCCGCGGCGAATTTAACCGCCGCCAGCGTGACGTCGGAAACGCTGCTTATAATCGTGGCCTTATAGCCAAGCGCGAGGGATTCTTTATTGGCATCCATCATGGTTGTCCCCAATTTGTGAGCGGTACCACCCTATTATAAAGACAAACCGGGGCGGGTAAGCGCAAATAATCAACGGTAATTAGGGGAGGGGGCTTTCCTTTTTTCCGGGTGGGACACGCTTTCCAGCGTGTCGTCGGCCCCTTGGGCCGAACATACTTGACGCTGGTGCGCCAATGGGCGAATGAATTCGCCCCTACCTGAGACAAATAAAAAACCCCCGGCGAACTGGGTTCGCCGGGGGTTGTAATGCGTGACTAGAGCGCGTGGGGGAAGTTTAGTACATTCCTTCCATGCCGCCCATACCGCCCATGCCACCCATGCCGCCACCGCCGGGCATACCGGCTTCCTTCTTCTCCTCGATCTCGGCGATGAGGACTTCGGTGGTGAGCATCAGGCCGGCGATGGACGCGGCGTTTTGCAATGCCGAGCGGGTGACTTTGGTCGGATCGATGATACCGGCCTTCACCATGTCGACGTATTTTTCATTGGCCGCGTCAAAGCCCATGTCGCCCGTTTCGTTTTTCACGCGTTCCACAACGACCGAGCCTTCAAGGCCGGCGTTCTGCGCGATCTGGCGAAGCGGTTCTTCCAGCGCGCGGCGGACGATGTCCACGCCGAACGCTTGATCCTTGTTGGACGTTTCGATCTTCTTGAGAACGTCGATGCAGCGGATGAGGGCCACGCCGCCGCCGGCGACGATCCCTTCTTCCACCGCAGCGCGGGTGGCGTGCAGCGCGTCTTCAACGCGCGCCTTCTTTTCCTTCATTTCCATTTCGGTCGCCGCGCCGACGTTGATAACCGCCACGCCGCCGACGAGCTTCGCCAGGCGTTCCTGCAGCTTCTCTTTGTCGTAGTCCGAGGTGGTCTCTTCGATCTGCGCGCGGATCTGTTTCACGCGGGCTTCGATCTCCTTGGCGGAGCCTTTGCCTTCGACGATGGTGGTGTTTTCCTTGTCCACCACCACGCGCTTGGCGGTGCCGAGGTCGGAGAGTTCGACGTTTTCAAGTTTCACGCCGATGTCTTCCGAGATTACGTTGCCGCCGGTGAGAATGGCGATGTCTTTCAACATTTCCTTGCGGCGGTCGCCGAAGCCGGGGGCCTTAACAGCCACGGCCTGCAGGGTGCCGCGCAGCTTGTTCACCACGAGGGTGGCCAGCGCTTCGCCTTCGACTTCTTCCGCGATGATCACA
This sequence comes from Nitrospinales bacterium, assembly GCA_023248495.1. GTDB lineage: Bacteria > Nitrospinota_A > UBA7883 > JACRGQ01 > JACRGQ01 > JACRGQ01. The sequence goes on along the minus strand of JAHFEK010000032.1, from coordinate 10,939 downwards.
AACGGACGGCCCGCGCGCGCGACCTTCTCGAGAAGCGGCAGCAGATCCTTCATGTTGGTGATTTTCTTTTCGTTGATCAGGATCAGCGGGTTGTCCATCACGCAGGTCATCCGGTCGGCATTGGTGACCATGTACGGGGAGAGGTAGCCGCGGTCGAACTGCATGCCTTCGACGACTTCGAGGGAGGTGTCCATGCTCTTGGCTTCTTCCACGGTGATGACGCCGTCTTTGCCGACCTTTTCCATCGCTTCCGCGATGAGGTTGCCGATGGTTTCATCGGAGTTGGCGGAGATGGTGCCGACTTGCGCGATTTCTTTCTTGTTGTTGGTCGGCTTGCTCATTTTCTTGAGCTTCGCCACGACCGCTTCCACGGCCTTTTCAATGCCGCGTTTCACGTCCATCGGGTTGGCGCCGGCCGCGACGACCTTGATGCCTTCACGGTAGATCGACTGCGCCAGCACGGTGGCGGTGGTGGTGCCGTCGCCCGCCACGTCGGAGGTTTTGCTCGCCACTTCGTTGAGCATCTGGGCGCCCATGTTTTCAAACGGGTCCTTCAGCTCGATTTCTTTCGCCACGGAGACGCCGTCTTTGGTGATGACAGGCGCGCCGAATTTTTTGTCGAGGATTACGTTGCGGCCTTTCGGTCCGAGGGTTGCCTTCACGGCGTTGGCGAGGACGTCGACCCCTTTGAGGATCTTCGCGCGCGCGGCTTCATGGAACAACAGTTGTTTCGGTGCCATCTAATAAACTCTCCTTATCGGTAGTGTTGTTGTTGGGTTATTCGATGATGCCGAGGATGTCATCCTCGCGCATCAGGAGAAATTCCTCGCCGTTCAGCTTTATCTCGGTGCCGGCGTATTTGCCGTAGATCACCTTGTCGCCTTTTTTCACGTTCATGGGGATTTTGTTCCCCTTGTCGTCCGTGCGGCCGGGACCGGCGGCGATAACCTCGCCTTCCTGCGGGCGTTCCTTCGCGCTGTCGGGGATGATGATCGCCCCCTTCTTCAATTCTTTTTCTTCCATCGGGCGGACAATCACGCGGTCGGCCAGAGGTTTAATTTTCACTGCCATTCAGAGACCTCCAAAAAAAAAGTTTTACATTTTCGGGAAGGGGCTTCCTTCCCGCATACCTGACAAATATACCTTGCCCACCGGCCACAAAGCCGAGAACATTGCAAATAATGCGCTATTTTTCAATAGCTTTGATCGGTCCGTTAGCACTCATCCTCTGCGAGTGCTAATACAATATAGAACCCATCCTTGAAAAAGCAAGCTCGCGGGGATAAAAACGCACATTTATTTATTATCCCCACGGTCCGGGCAATTACTTATTTATCAAAGCATTTAAGGAACTTTGGCAACCTGCCGATAAATAATCTGGTAAAATATGCAACCAATGACAAAAAAATACGAGCAGGCGATACGGGAGTTCGTGCGCCTTGCGGACGTTCTCATTATTTTCGTCGCCTTCTATTGCGCGTATTACGTGCGCAACCACATTTGGTTTACCGACAGTATGAACTGGCTGTTTGCCGGTATGCTTCCAAAGCCGCTCCGGTACGATTTCCATGTGGAAAATTTTGAAAAACTTCTCTGGTTCATCGTGCCGCTCTGGCTTTTTCTTCTGTCATACTTCAAATCGTATGATTTCGAGCGTACCGGCACTTTTTATAGCACCCTGAAATCGCTGTTTAAGGCCCATGTGGTGGGGGGGCTGGCGATTGCCACTTACATTTTCTATACCAGCCAGCTTGATTACCGCCGTACCTTCTTTATCCTGTTTATTCTTTTCAGCGGCATCTTGATGCTGCTATTGCGCTTCGTGGTGCAGTTCGGCCTGCGGGCCATGCGTATGCGGGGGCGCAACCGCTACCGCGCCGCCATCATCGGCAACGGTGAAAAGGCGCTGTGCGCATTGGCGGAACTCACGCGGCACCAATATTGGGGCTTCGTCGTTGACGGCATTATCACCGAAAGCCCGGTGAATGAGGAAAAGCTGCTGGGAATGAGGGTGCTTGGCTCACTGACCGATGTGGAAAAAATCCTGCGCAAAACGCCGGTGGACGACGTTTTTGTGGCGATGGACGAGGGGAAGTACGTGGAGCTGAAGCAAATATTGCGCGTCTGCGAGAACATCGGCATCACCGTCCACATGGTGCCGGACAAGTACGATCTCGAGATCGCCAAGTCGAGCATCGGCAGCATGGGCGACATGGAGTTTGTCACGTTTTTCACCGTGCAAGACAATCCGGCACAGCGTTTTTCCAAGCGCGCGCTGGATATTGCCGTATCCCTCGCACTGTTGCCGCTGGTCGCCGTGGTTTACCTGGTTGCCGGCATCGCCATCAAGCTCGATTCCCCCGGCCCGGTGATCTATCAGTCCATGCGGCTCACCCGCAACCGCCGTCCGTTCGTGTTCTACAAACTCCGCACGATGACGCAGGGGGCCGAGGAGAAGTTCGAGATGGTTTCGCAGCGCAATACCATGCACGGACCGATAGTGAAAATAAAAGATGATCCGCGCGTTACCCGCGTCGGCAGGTTTCTGCGCAAATGGAGCATCGATGAGCTGCCGCAGATCGTCAACGTGCTTATGGGGGACATGAGCTTGGTCGGCCCCCGCCCGCCGCTGCCGGAAGAGGTGGATCTGTACTCCCTGCCGCAACTGCGCAAGCTGTCCATGCCGCAGGGAATCACCGGCTTGTGGCAGGTGTCCGGCCGCGACGACATCGTACGTTTTGAAGACCGGCTAAAAATGGATTTGCAGTATATCGACCACTGGTCGCTCTGGCTCGATCTGAAAATTATCTTCAAAACCGTTTTCGTCCTCTTTCGCGGCGCACTCTGATTTTTTCCCGCCCCGCCGCGTACTTCGTGGTTCATTTCCGCTCCCGGGTTTCCGGATTTTGCCTGGCAATGTCTTGAGTGATACGGGCGGAAAAACGGCTAGAATGGGGGAAGGCGGGGTGTCCGCCGTCCCGTAAGGAGAGATCACATGACGCCCAAAAAAGGGATTTTCCACGGCCTTGGCCGCAACGTCTACGCGGCCGGATTCGTCAGTCTCTTTATGGACATCAGCTCGGAGATGGTCTATTCGCTCGTCCCGCTTTTCCTCGCCAACACGCTGGGGGTGAACAAATCCATCATCGGTTTTATCGAGGGAGTGGCCGAGAGCACCGCCAGCGTGCTGCGCGCGTTTTCCGGATATATATCCGACCGGATGGGCACCCGCAAATGGGTGATGGCCGCGGGATATGGCATTTCGGTGCTCTCGCGGCCGCTCATCGCGATGGGGACCAACTGGGGCGAAGTGATGGTCTACCGCTTCACCGACCGGTTCGGCAAAGGGGTCCGCTCCGCTCCGCGCGACGCCATTATCGTGGAATCGACGCATAAAGACTCGCTTGCGCGTGCCTTCAATTTTCACCGCGCGATGGACACCTTTGGCGCGATGTTGGGGCCGCTTATCGCCTTTATCATCCTCGCGGCGTACCAGAACAACTACCGGCTGGTTTTTTGGCTTTCGATAATTCCCGGCGTCATCGCCGTGATCCTCATCATCGTCTTCATTCAGGACGTGCCCATGTCAGCCGCTTCTCCGCGCGAAAAGAAGCATGCGATTTCCGCAAAACATTTCGATTGGAAGTTTCGCCTCTTTCTCGTCATCGCGGCGCTTTTCGCGCTGGGAAACGTCAGCGACTTTTTTTTGATACTCCGCGCGCAGGATGCCGGCATTCCCGTCACCACCATCCCGGTGGTCTACCTTTTTTTCAACCTGATCTATTCGCTTTTCGCCATTCCAGCCGGCATCATGGCCGACAACTATGGCAAAAAAAGGTTGATTCTCTTGGGAATGTCGCTCTTCGCCCTGCTTTTCCTCGGTTTCGCGCAGGCACAAAGCCCCCGCGCCATCTGGCTCCTTTTCGCCCTCTACGGCATCTTCATGGGGCTGACCGAAGGGATTCAGAAAGCTTACCTTGCCACCATCATTCCGGCGGAGTACAAAGCCACCGCCTACGGCATTTTTAACGCGGTGGTTGGCATCGCCATGCTGCCCAGCGGTATCATCGCCGGATGGCTGTGGGACGCCTATTCCCCCGCCGCCACCTTCTATTTTGGCGCGGCCACCGCCACGCTTTCGGCGCTCGCTTTCGCCGTCTACAGCGGCTGGGTCGACCGCGAAAAGGCGCTGCGCCAACATCGCCCCGGCGCGGTACAATAACCGGAGCATGGAACTGCAATTTAACGGGATTTGGGGGCAGGAAAAAGCGCTCGATGTGCTGGGCCAGAGCCTGCGGCGCGGCACGGTGGCCAGCGCCTACCTCTTCGCCGGCCCGCGCGGTACCGGCAAGACCACCGCCGCGCTCACCTTCGCCAAGGGGTTGCTTTGTTCCGGCGCCGCAACCGTGCCGTGCGGCATCTGCCGCTCTTGCAAGATGTACGACGCCAAATCCCACCCCGATTTCGTCTATGTGTATGTGAAAGATTCGCTGATGTATATGATTCCCGACTTCACGGAAGAGATAGCGGAATTAAAGGGAAAGTCCGCCGTGAAAACCTTGCGGGTGGACGAGATGAGAAAAATCATTTCGGCCCTCTCCATGAAATCCTACATGGGGGGGCGCAAAGTCTGCCTCATCGAAGAAGCCGATTCGATCATGCGGAAAGAAACCGCCAACGCGTTTCTCAAAACGCTGGAGGAACCGCCGGGGAATACCGTCATCATTCTCATCTCGTCCAATCCGGCCGGGCTGTTGCCGACCATTGTATCGCGTTGCCGCCAGATCCGTTTTGTGCCGATGCCGCCGGAAAAGCTGGCCCCGCTGCTGGAGGAAACGCTGGGAACGCTGCCGAACGAGGCGCTGCGCCTGGCCCGGCTTGCCGAGGGGTGCCCCGGCACGGCGCGCGGGGGAGGAATGGAAAAAATGAAGGAGATAGATACTGCCGCGCGCGAACTGACGGCGATGCTGCCTGATCTGGCCCCGGAGGCGATTATCCGCTTTTCCGAAAGCTGGAAGGACCGGCGCGCGGAACTCCCGATCCTGCTGGAACGGATGCTCGAAACCCTGCGCATTGCGCAACAAATCGCTTTAGGGGTGCCATCAGGCGCAAATGATGATATTGTAAAGACTTATAACGGCATTCCGGATGAGCGGGTGATGGACGGTTTCGACGCCATTTTGGCGGCGCGGCCGCAACTGGTGTTCAACCCGAATATACAGCTGTATTTGGAAGCCTTGCTTTTTAATGTGCAATCAATAGTTAAATATGGGTACCCACTTGGAAACACAAACGATTGAAAACGACTTTACCATTGGGGTGACTTTCCGCCACAGCGCGCGCGCCGCGGAATTCCGTTGCAACCACCTCGATCTGCGGGTGGGGGATTCCTGCGTGGTGGACACCGAACGGGGCCCCTGCATCGGCACGGTGAACCGCTCCCGCATCAAGGCCGAAGGACGCCGCTGCCACAAGCAGTTGCGCAACGTGCTGCGCAAAGCCAGCCCGCGCGACCTTGAGGTGGATATGCGCAACATCGAAAAGGAAAAAGAGATTTACCGCGGCGCCCGCCAGAAAATACAGGAGTACCGGATCAGGATGAAGCTCTCCCAGGTGGAGGTGACATTCGACGAAAAACGGGCCATCATCTACTTCACTTCCGAAGACCGCGTGGACTTCCGTGAAATGGTGAAACATCTCGCCGCCGAATGCAACGTCCGGATCGAAATGCGGCAGGTTGGCGTGCGCGACGAGGCCAAGCAGCTTGGCGGCCACGGCATTTGCGGCTTCAAGCTTTGTTGCAGCTCGTTCCTGCAGGATTTCGCGCCGGTCTCCATCAAGATGGCCAAGGATCAGAACCTCTCGCTCAACCCGGTGAAAATCTCCGGCGTCTGCGGCAGGCTGATGTGCTGCCTCACCTACGAGCAGGATTTCTACAAGGAAATGCAGAAAATCGTCCCCCGCACCGGCAAGACGGTCATCACCCCCGAAGGGCGCGGCAAGGTACTGGTGGCGGACTTTTTGCGCCAGCGCGTCACCGTTATGGTCGAGGGAGAAAAGGGGATCATGGTTTTTGAAGCGGCGCAGGTTCAGCTTGCCTTCCCGCCGCAGCAACAGCAGCAGGGCAAAAGACCGGGCAGCCCGCAACAGCAGCAGGACGGCAAACGGCGCGACCGCGACAACAGGGATAGGGATCGCGGCCCTCGTCCGCCGCATGATGCACAGCCGCCGCGCGAAGCGCCGCCGCGTCCCCCGGTGGCGGAAAAAGACCTCCCCCCTGAACAGCTTATTAAAGAGCTGGAAGCGCATGGGGATAACGGGAACGGCGACGACAATGGCGATAACGGTTCCAATGGGGATACGGCGGCCCATTAGCCCCGTTCCCGCACATTAATTTCGGCGGAAGACGATGAAACGGTTTTACATAACCACTCCCATATATTACGTCAACGACGTGCCGCACCTCGGCCACGCCTACACCACCGTGGCGGCGGATGTGCTGGCCCGTTATCACCGCGCCCAAGGGGAAGAGGTTTTCTTCCTCACCGGCACCGATGAGCACGGCCAAAAGGCCGAGCAGGCCGCGAAAAAAGCGGGTGAGCCGGTGCAGCAGTATGTGGATAAACATGCCAAGGTTTTTCAAGACCTGTGGCCCAAACTGAATATCACCAACACCGATTTCATTCGCACCACCGAACCACGCCACACCACCAAAGTGCAGCTCGCCCTGCAAACGCTGAAGGACAAGGGGCTTATTTACGCCGCCGACTACGAGGGGTGGTACTGCGTGCCGGACGAACGTTTTTGGACGGAGAAAGACCTGAAAGAAGGCAACTGTCCGGACTGCGGCCGCAAGGTGGATCAGATACGCGAAAAAAACTACTTCTTTAAAATGAGTTCGTACCAACAACGTCTGATTGAATACATAAAGGGCGAACCGGACTTCATCATGCCCCCCTCGCGCCGCAACGAGGTGCTTGGCTTCCTCGAAAAACCACTGGGCGATCTTTGCATCAGCCGCCCCAAATCACGCCTGCCGTGGGGGATAGGGCTTCCCTTCGACCCCGATTATGTAGCCTATGTCTGGTTCGATGCGCTGATGAACTACGCCACCGCCGTCGGCTATGGCGCGGACGAAAAGAAGTTTGCCGAAACGTGGCCCGCCGACGTGCAACTGGTCGGCAAGGATATATTGACCACCCATTGCGTTTATTGGACAACCATGCTGATGGCGCTGGAACTGCCGCTTCCGAAAAAAATATTCGCGCATGGCTGGTGGACGGTGGAGGGGAAGAAGATGAGCAAGTCGCTCGGCAACGTGGTCGCCCCCGATGTGGCCGTGGAAGCGGTGGGGGCGGATCAGTTCCGCTACTTCCTCATGCGCGAAGTGCCGTTCGGCCTCGACGGCGATTTTTCCGCCGCCGCGCTCATCAGCCGCGTGAACGTCGACCTCGCCAACAACCTCGGCAATCTCGTCTCGCGCGTCCTTTCGATGATCGAAAAATACCGGGATTCCAGTGTCCCGCCACATCACATTGACAAGTCTTTTCCTATGCTTAACATTTCCACACATTCGCGTAGTAGATACGATGAATTTATGGCGCGGCTTGATTTTAGCCGCGCGCTGGAAGAAGTAATTAAGTTGTGCGATGAGCTTAACCGACACATCGTGGAAAGCGAACCATGGTCACTTGCCAAGGATTCTTCCAAATCTCAAGAACTCGATAATGTCCTTCGTGGCTCTGTGGATACAATAAGCATCCTTGGAATGATGATTTCTCCATTCATGCCGGAATCCGCTGATAAATTAATGCGTATGCTTGGAATTAAAGTCAGGGCGGATTTAAAAGCCGGTACTAAAATCAGCGCGGGCGAGGCGCTATTTCCCCGCATAGACGAAAATAAAGCCAAGGAGATTGAAGCAATGCTCACCCCCAAGACCGGCGAAACGGCGGCGGTTCAGGCCGCCCCCGCCGTGCCGCTGGCGCCGCAGATAACCATCGACGACTTCATGAAGATCGATCTGCGCACCGCCAAGGTGTTGCACGCCGAGCCGGTGCCCAAAAGCAACAAACTGCTTAAACTCAGCGTTGATTTGGGCTTCGAGCAGCGGCAGGTAGTGGCCGGTATCGCGCAGCATTACGAGCCGGAGGATATCATCGGCAAGAACGTGGTGATGGTGGCGAATTTGAAGCCCGCCACGCTGATGGGGGTGGAATCGCATGGGATGTTGCTCGCGGCGAACGATGGGGGTAGACTGGTGCTCTGTGGGACCTGGGAAACGGTACAGGGAGGTATAAAGGTAAAATGAGAATTGCAAGTTACGCGTTCGCGTTCATGGTTTTTCTCGCGTCCGCCGCGCATGCGGAATCGGTGATGGTCAACAACAAGGAATCGAAAATCCGCAGCGGCCCCGCCACCGGCTACACGGTGCTTTGGCGCCCCCGGATGTACACCCCCTTCGAGGTGCTGGCGAAGTACGAAACATGGTACGCCGTGCGCGACGTGGAGGGGGATGTGGGCTGGATCCACGACTCCGGCATCGGCAAGGACGCCGCAGCCATCGTCACCGCCGAAATTATCAGTGTGTATGAATCGGCCGACACCAACAGCCGCGTGCTCTACCAAGCCCCGAAAAACTACACCTTCAAAATCGCCGAATCGAAGGAAGGGTGGCACAAAGTGCTCGACCCGGACGGAGAGACCGGCTGGATAGCCGACAAGGGAATATGGAAGGGCGAAAAGCAGGCCGAGAAAAAGGCGAAACCAAGGCCGACAAAAAAGCCGATAAAAAATCGGAAAAAAAGGGCGAAGGGAAATCGAAGAAGAAATCCGCCAAGCACGCCAAATCCGAAAAAGCCGATAAAAAGAAAAGCGATAAATAACGGGGTATCGAAAAACACTGTATGCCTGTCATTCTGAGTATGGCGAAGAATCCCTTTCCGGAAAGAGATACTTCGCCTTCGGCTCAGGATGACGGGAGCGGCGGAATAAATATGCGGCGGCGCAATGAAATGGAGCCAGCCGCGTACAAACCGCCGCGGAAATCCGCTGTAGCGGACACCCGGGAAATACACACGCCGCCGTTCCCTCCCCCCGCCCCGTGAATATCCGCCACAAAGTTTTCTGGACCATCGCCAGCTTCACCGCGTTGCGTTTGGCCACCGCCGGGTCGTTCGAATTGGCGTTGGATGAAGGGTATTACTGGGTCTGGAGCCGCCATCTTTCGCTGAGCTATTACGATCACCCGCCGATGGTCGCCCTGACGATCTGGCTGACCACGCTTTTCGGCGAGAGCGAATTGTTCGTGCGGCTTGGCAGCGTGCTGGGGGCGGCGGTCAGCTCGTGGATTCTTTTCCGGCTCACGGTAAGACTTTCCGGCGATGAAAAGGCGGGTTTGGCCGCCGTCTGGATCGCCAACCTCACGCTCATCTTTTGCGCGGGGGGGCTGATCGTTTCCCCCGACACGCCGCTGGTGCCGCTCTACCTTCTCGCGTTGCTTCTTTTTCTCGACGCCACGGAGCGCGAAGACCGCGCGCTTCTCCGATGGTGCGCTGCGGGGGCGGCGGTGGGGCTGGCCATGCTTTCCAAATACACCGCCGTGTTCTTTTTCCCCGGCGCGTTTCTTTATCTTTTCCTTACGCCGCGGCGGCGGTACTGGCTGCTGAGGCCGCACCCGTATCTCGCCGCGCTCGCCGCTTTCATCGTTTTCAGCCCGGTCATTATTTGGAACGCCCAGCATGATTGGGTTTCATTTGCTTTTCAGGGGCGGCATGGGCTGGCTGCCTCTGATGAATCGGGCCTGAAACACTTCCTCGATTTCATCGGCATGCAGGCGGCGGCCTATTCCATCGGGCTTTTTTTCTTCCTCGCCGCCGGGGCACTCCGTCTCGTGAAGGACGGATTCGCCACGCACGTGCATCCGGAGGATAAAGAGCCGCATCTTTTTCTTTTTGCGTTTGCGTTGCCGACGCTTGGCTTCTTTACGCTCAATGCGTTCCGCGCCACGGTGGAGGGCAACTGGCCGATTCTCGGTTTTTTACCGTTACTGGCGCAGGCCGGCATGATGGCCGGGAAATGGGATGCCTCGCGCGCGCGTCCGCTTTGGCGCGGCGCCATCGCGCTGGCGGCGCTGCTGGTCATTTTCCTCCATGTGCAGGTCGTCGATCCGGTCATCCCGCACCCGAAGCGGTTCGAAATCAGCCGCCGCATTTACGGGTGGACACAGCTCGCGGCCGCCATCGATGAGGAGCGGAAAACTTTCGATGCGGCGTTCGTTATCGGCGACCGGTTTCAAACCGCCACGCTTATGGCCTTCTACACTCGCCCGCATTTGATGCCATACATGGTTGGGCCGGGGAACGCCACGCGCTTTATCTACCAACCGCAACCGGACACCCAGACCGGCAAAAACGCTTTTTATCTTGCCGAACTTTCGCGCGATGAGAGCGCGCGCCTCGCCGGCGTATTTGAGAAGGTGGAAAAGGCGCGGGAGATCGAGATTGTCCGGCGCGGCGAGCTGATACGCCGATTTGCCCTTTACCGGTGCTACAATTACCGGAACGGACTGAACGGATTATGAAAACCAAATACGATAAAATTGTGCTGGCCGGCTTCAAGGGGAGCGGCAAAAGCAGCATTGGAAAGCAACTGGCGAAAAAATGCGGTTTCACCTTCGTCGACATCGACGCGGTGATAGAGGCCTCCTACGCCAAAGGGGGCCGTAAGACCGGTGTGCGCGCCATTTATAAAAAACATGGGCGGGAGTATTTTTTAAACATGGAAAAAAACGCGCTGAAAAAAACCGCGAAGATGAAAAGTACGGTGATCTAGCTCGGCGGAGCGTCGCCCCTCAACCCCGCGTTTAGCAAGCCGTTGTTCGGAAATGCCTGTTTCGTGTATTTGAAAGCGAAACGGAACGTGCTATTCGCCCGAATTA